>JABMOW010000119.1 GCA_013204025.1 Fidelibacterota bacterium
ATGGGGTGTCAACACGGCCGTATCTTCCACAAATGTAGAATCCGGGAAATTTTCATCAGCTTCCAAAACCGTTACTTTTAGCCCACAATTTCTTAACGCACAAACGTAAGATTCGTGTTGATCCACCGCTTTGAGATAATCAGGGTTCCCTAAATTTGCATTGGTCAATCCCTCGATCATACTTCTACCAGGTTTCCGAACAATCGCATTTGAAAACATTATTTATCCTTTATGATTCCATGTATTTTTGAAAATAAGCGAATACAATTTATGCAGCTTTGGCTTTAGTCTAAAAAAGATGATTCAAAATTAAACAATCTCGCACCTCCAAACATTGCTGATGTTCTGTAGTCTTGTTAAGTACATTCTGAAAAGTGATGTGGAAATAAACGGCTATTTCTAAAGCAAAATAGAATGCTAATAAGGGGGACTGGACGGTCTACTTATTTTGATTTAATACGACTTCATTTACACAGTGGAATTGAAGATCAATATCTCCGATGTACCCATACTCACATTGGTAAAAAGTTATATGCCTGGTAAATTCATTGTTCGACCAAATAAGGTTCCTTAAATTATACACCTACAAATAGAAATGGGAATGTATGAAAAAGAAATTTATTATCATAATTCTGACGTTTTCTCCTTTTGTTGTTACAGCACAACTACCGGTAACCCTCACACTTGATTGCCCTCTCAACGTAGAAATAGGGTCAGGAAATCACCAGATTTCTATTAATATGGAAAATGCAGAAACGGTATTAGAATTCGAACTATTATTTAATTTTCCATCGCCCATCATTGATATAAACGATGTTCTGCCTGGCAATTTAATCGATCCCGATTCAATCGAGTGGAATTCTCAAGGTTCTGATTTTTATTTGCTTCAATGGGAATCATTAGATGGAGAGGGAATTGCACCTGGTATTGGAAGTTTGGCAGATATTATATTTTATCCAAATTATCTTTCCGACGAAGTGAATTTATCAATAACAGATGCTCATTTTTTTGATTTGAATGGAAATGAACTTCAGGTTGATTATTCAGGTACATGTGTATTTCCAATTTTGCAACCTGAGGATTTATGCACTGGTTGTAATCATATTATGATGCCCCCGTTCTTTTGTGAATTATTGAGTGAAGTTCAGGATTACAGTTCGTGTGACGAAGGGGATTTACTGTTCGTTCAGGAATTTTCGGGACAGAATGGTCTTGATGATCACACTGATCTCGGATTTCAGGTTTGGGAAAATGGTCGCCTGACTGGTTTTTATGCGTGGGTTTTTCTTGCTGGTGAATTACCTGAAAGTATCGGCAATCTCACAGCTATACGTTCAATAGACTTATTTCAAACCAATGTTTCAGGACATATTCCTGAGTCTATTGGTGACTGTGATTCACTAAGAGTATTATCTTTGATGAGTAATAATTTTGACGGTGAAGTTCCTTCCAGTATCGGAGATTTATCATTTTTGACCAGCCTGAAGTTAGCCGGAAATCAATTTTCAGGACATATTCCTCAAAGCATTGGAAATCTAATAAATTTACATTCGTTATACCTCCAAAATAATAATTTGTATGGACCGCTTCCCGACTCAATTGGTAACTTAACTCACCTGAGAACAATGAGAATTTTTGATAATTTATTTTCAGGTTCTATTCCGGAAACTATTGGAAATATGACTAATTTGAGGGAGATCCAGGCGTCTGGATGTGCGTTTTCTGGTAACATGCCTACAACAATAGTGAACTTGGATTCTCTGGAGCTATTATACCTTTCGAATAATCAACTCAGTGGCAGTATCCCAGAATCTATAGGCGATCTTGCATCTATTCATGCCATTAATCTGGAAAACAATCAAATCAACGGAACGATACCGGTTTCAGTCGGAAATCTTGCAACACTTACTACCTTCAGAGTGCAAAATAATCGACTATCGGGAGTAATTCCCAATAGTATCTGTGATTTAAATGTTGGGTGGAATTTGGATTACCAGTTTAGCATATCTGATAATAGACTTTGCCCACCATATCCAGAATGTATTGATGAAATTATTGGTGTTCAGGATACCCTCCTGTGTGAATTAAATTGCGGTCAGCCTGGTGACATCAATTTTGATCAAAGTCTAGATGTTTTGGATATCACCAGTGTTATTATAAATTGTATTTTCACATGGAATGACAACGTTTGCTATTGTGCTGATATGAACGATGATGGATTACTGAATGTCATCGATATTATACTCATCGTTGAAATCATTGTCGGATGACAATTAAGCAACTCCAATAAGAGGTCCAAAATATGAAATTTGCAATTATTTTACTCTGTGTAGCGCTTGGTTTTTCTCAGGATATAGCCGGCGATTATGAACTCAATTCAATAGAAACTATCCACACCACTCATTTTGTTATGAGTGAAGGAGTTGACTTGGGGGGGGATGAAGGGTGGTCATCAAGCGCTTATTATAATCTTATTGTGTTCGATATTCATGGCTTTTATTATAACCCCGTAATTGATACAGTTTTTGCCAATGAATTACTCCATGAAAGAACAATCGGACCACTTGAGCATGATGAGTTGGTGGAATCTGGTATTTTTATGGATATCACCTTTAATGAGAATGGAACCGGTAATCTCACAATGTCGCCACTCCTAAATATTTTTGATTGCAGGGAGTATGGACACATCTTTGAACCATTTAACGACGGTTTCCAATATACTTCTGATCTGGAAACCGGTGTACTCACAACATCTAATTACCGTACATTTGGTGAAATTGATGAAGTAGTATCGTATTTCGATATTACGGGTGATGGAATTCCGGACTCCACTGCAATGATTTCCGGATTTGTGAATAAACCAAACGATAACACTTTGATATTAGAGACTCATAGCGTCGTCACACCATATCAATGTTACTATATAGATCCATGTATAGAATCTCACGATTTTACTATGCATGAAGTGATGGTGACAAATACAAACGACAGCTGTAATTACAATTATCCAATTTACGGTGATGCAACAGGTTTAATTCCGGATGAATGTATCGACAGTATTTCAGTAGGTCGAGAATTTTATATGATGGATACTACTTTTTCATTTTGGAACAACTTGCAAACGTTTAATTCAGTCTCTTTTTCATTTTCTGGTGATTCCTCATATTATGTAGACGACAGTGGCTATGATTTCAATATGGCTACGATGGATGGTAGATTTATTTTCGATTTTAGCTCAACGTGCATTCCTCAATTTGAGGTGAGAGAACTCCGACTTGAGTTTACTCGCGTAGTTGTGTGTTCTCTACCAGGGGATATGAACGATGATTCCGAAATAGATGTTACTGATATCGTAATTGCAGTAGACTGTATTTTAGATTCCCCTGATAGCGAAAATTGTGATTGTGGAGACATGAACGCCGATGAAGTATTGGATGTTCTGGATATTGTTATACAGGTGGGTTTAATTCTGGGGATTGAGTAGGTTGTACCCATTACTCCAAATTTGACACTAATTATTGTCACCGAAGATACGAGTCATTGAAGACGTCAGACATGGCAAAAGGGTCCTGAATCGTGTGTGTTTCTAAGATGCAATTCGTTAAAAGGGGGGCTGGTTCGGTCTCCCTTTTTATATTTAATATTCACTTGTTATGAAATTACTTTTTCGCAATTTGTTCGCTGTTTTGACGATTATGATCCTCTTCTCTGCCTGTGAAGATGTGACACCACCTTCATCTCATGTCGATGGGGATGCGATTCAGTTTTCAGGTGAGGTCGCATTGGATATCGAAACGGATTTTGTAAAACGCTTCCCTAATCGCAGCAGTGGCATGCCCAACAACAGGCGAGCTGTAGATTGGCTGTTTACAAAGTTTCGCTCTATGGGGATGTATTGTCAAACAGATTCCTGGAATATTATCAATTACAACCGACATGTTAACTTGATAAACCTGATTTGTATACTTCCCGGACAGTCCCAACAGGAGATCATCATCGTTGCTCACCATGATCAATCACCAGCAACAATACAGGGAGCCGATAACGACGGTTCCGGGATCGCCATATTGCTGCAACTGGCAAAGATTTTCAGTCGTGAATCCAGTCAAAAGTACACACTGGTTTTTGTGGCATCAGATGGTGAAGAGTACGGCATGCTGGGGACGAAACGATTTATGGAGCGGCATCCGAATCACCGAAACATCATCGCGGGGATATCCCTCGATAATCTGGGCAAACGATACTACGATGGAATCCGGATGTCTGCTATCGGACAATTCGAAGGATACGGTCCCCTGTGGTTACAGCAATTGGCGCAAGAATCCTCAAAACAGGGTGGGGTGGAATGGATACCCGCTATGAAATCTGTCATCGAACAGATATTGGATCAGGCAGTACCCGTCTCATTCATGGATCAGGGACCGATGGTGTCAGCAGGGATTCCCGCAGTGGGGTTTGCCGGGACATATCCTGCAGAATACAGTGATGCAGTTTGGGACACATATCACTCTGAACGAGATTCGGTAATTTATCAGTCCGCCCATTCGTTGGAGCAGTCCGGGAGAGTAGTCGAAGCCACGATCCGTGGACTCATGAGCCTGGATGAGTTCCCCAAGCAGGATCTTCCTTATGTGTACAGCGAGTCGGATTCTAAGATCTTGCAGGGCTGGCCATTGAAGCTGATTCTGTTGTGTGCAATACTGCCATTTTTCGTTATTGCAGGAATCCGATTCAGGCGGATCAAAGAGCGGACAACCCAATTGTGGAAAAACGCCTGTCTGTCATTTCTGGCGATGTGGATACCTCTCATCGCAAGCATAATGGAATTATACCTGTTTGTGAAAATTGGACTCATGGACGAGTACCATCTTTATCCCGCCACATCAAAAGACCCTGCTATTTATTCACCCAAATGGATGGCTGTGATATTGTTTTTGGTGACGCTTGCCGCACTGATCTGGCTTGGGAATCGGTTCGCACGGAAATTCGCCAATCCTTTTTCAGAGAATCATTTATCGGTTGTCTCATTTCTGGTCATCGGTATCGGGAGTTTTGCCATCTTTCTGAAAAATCCATTTTCTGTGATCCTCATCCTACCGTTGTATTTCTGGGGATTGATCCACCACAGATCATCATCCCGTTGGATGAATGTTGTGTGGTTTTTACTGGGTGGCGTCATGATTTACGGCCTCATCGGTTATTTCGGATTCGTCATCATGCAAAACGATTTCGCCATTCTCTGGTACCTGATGATGATGTTTTCCTGCGGGATGATCGGTTTCCCCACAGCAGTGATTATTACCGGGCTATTGGCGTCGGGAATACTATTAGTGAAGGAAGAAGTACGAAGTGTGAAGTGAGAAGGACTGCTTTGTACTTATGGATTGGGAGACAGACCACTTCAATTTGAATTATATTTAAAATACGATATGGATGTTTTTATATTTCCATCGTACTTATGCAATTATTATACTAATTATTCAGATTAATGAGAAAATTATTTTATTCAGATACTAGTCCAGATTGGAAACATGGGAACTTCCAAATACAACTTTGAACAACTCGGTTGGTATAACTTCGAGCAATTAGTACGCACTCTAATGCGTCAGATAGTTGGGAACGGACTATCAACTTTTAGCGGATCTGTCGATCAGGGCAGAGATGCTACCTTCAGCGGTGAAGCAAATTCATTTCCGAGCGAATCAGACCGGTGGTGCGGCAAATGGATATTCCAAGTAAAGCACCGTACTTATAGCACACGAGGTGCGAATACTGTTCGTAAGGAATTAAAACGTACTTTAACGGCTGAAATAATTAATATATTTAAAAAGCACGGGCACGATTGTAATAACTATATTGCCATCACAAACTGTCCGCTTACAGCTCAAGATAAGGATGAGCTACACTCACTAATCAAATCGACAAAAAATGACATGGAGAATATCGCAGTACTTGGTGAAATCGATATGCAGGAACTGCTCGATGGACATCCAAAGGTAGTATCTGCTTTCCCACAGATTCTAGGGGTCAGCCAGCTTAGAGAACTTGTTGAATGGGGTTTGCATCGTCGATCACTTGAATACCTTCAGGCTGCTCAAACAGAAATAGCAACATTCGTAGCTACCACTCCTTACTTGAGTGCGATAGACCTGTTACATAAGCAGCATTTTTGTGTTCTATCTGGTCCACCGAAAATGGGAAAGACTTGTACTGCATATGCTTTGGCAGCCTCCTTTTCCGCACTATCATACGAGATCTATGAGCTGCGTGATCAGAGGGATTTCTATACTGCATATCGAGATGATATTAAACAATTCTTCATCTGTGATGATGTATTTGGCGATATCTCTATGCATACATCCCAGAGAGATGATTGGACCAGAGGGTTCTTGCGACTTATGGGCAGTCTTGGTAAAAACCATAAACTTGTGTGGACTGCACGCGCTTATATATTAAAAGAGGCACTTGCATCATCCCGACTAAAAGAGGAAAGACCAAAGTTGATCTCGACAGATACAATAACCGTGGCTGTCGACCATCTCTCTAGATTAGAAAAGGCGATGATACTTTATAACCATGCACGAGTATCAGAACTTCCTTTAGATGTGCGAAACTACCTTCGAGGAAATGCTTGTATTAAAATTACAGATCATCCGAATTACTCACCTGAATCTATCAGACAATTATGCACCGGAAAACTTGTATCTTTTTCGCATGTTGCAAGTGGTGAACATAAGAAGATCGAGACACAAGTTCATAATTTTCTCTCGGCACCCGGAGAAGCATGGAAAACTGCATATTTTGCTGCTTCTGCAGGTGAACGGCTACTTTGTTCTGAAGTTATGGCGGCTGGTGGATCTATCACATTATCACAACTTAAACAACGTTACGAGTGCGCTATCCTTGAGACACCCGAAGTCTATCAAGCATTTGTTGAAAGTCTTGAAAGTGCTCTGGGTACTTTCTTGCGTCGTAAGCCTTTCCTTCGTGGCGACGACTTTGTTCAGTTTTACCATCCCAGTATGCGCGACCTACTCTGTGAGTTGATCCAGACTGACAAAACAATACGTGTTGCATACTTAAAGCAACTTGCATTGAAAGAGTTGCCAGCTATCGCTCGTCCGATGAGAGTATCTTTATCCGGTGGCTCCGAAGAACACAGAATAATTATAACCGATTCTTCTGACATTGACCTTCTTCAAGATCATATCAATGGTACACTGCTTCCTGTGGCTGATCTGCGTGACGCATTAAGTGTAATTTCGGACCTTCACACCATACTAATTCCTAGTAAAGTAAAACTAGTTACCAAAAGCGATCGGGAATTATCAGATTTTGGGAAAGTATTCTGGATGATCCTCGATTCCGTGGTTCCGTATTTGTGTTCGAAACAATTCTGGCAGAAAAATTCAGAAATTGCGGCCATTGTTTATTGGCGCATACTATTTGAAACTCTCCGATCTTTGTTACCGCTCGCATCTGTACCATCGACTCCAGAATATGTACCGGAGCTTTTAAGGCGTAGAAAGAACGATAGCTCTGTAGATTATTGGGGTCTCGTATTAGCGGCATACCGTATTGTCCCAACTGTCGTTGAACATTGTGTCAATCTGCAGGACAGAGAGGCGTGCAGAGTACATCTTGGCGAAGTTGTTGAACATGCTATAGTCGAAACCGAGGATATCGATCTTGAAAACGACTACGATGATTCGCAATTTTGGCATGACAAATACGTGCCGATACCAGGAGATTGCGAAGATTATACGATGCTTTTTCCAGACGACCTTGAGATTCCACGAGTGGCTGAACTAACCCAAATTATTGAAGAGTTTCCAAGGCTTGAAGAAGATCAACCCGATGAGGATGATAACTATTACTCTTGGTCATCTACCTCTGACTCTACAAATGATGATATTCAACGAATATTTTCAGACTTATGAGAGTAGACAGCAATAGTTACCAAGGTACAACACCGGAAGGTAATTCTGCTGCGCTCCACTGTCATCAGTAAGTTTATTGATTAGGTGATTATTAGATGCTATTAAAAACAAATTGGAAGTATTCCCTCACTAAAGCAGATCAAATTTGGCTAAAGGCATGCTATACCTCTTTTAATACAGGGCGTGAAATTAAATTGAGAGAACTTAGGGCAAGCCTTATTGATAAAATCCCAATCGATTATAGTATTAAAGCACTTGAAAAATCAGGATTGTGCCATGGCAATAAAATTACATTGCTAGGTATTCTCAATATTGATCCTGAAACAAAATATTATTCACAAGTGACATCCTTAATTACTACTATCAAGAATCATATAATTTCAAACCCAAGTACTTCAAAAATAGAAGCTCTTGAACTTGTCCGTGGAACCAATTTACCAACACCAGAAATTCTGAAAACATATAAGTTGATTTCAAGCATTGGTAAGTTTTCCTCCGGATCAGGATCTCAAGGTGAGCGTATTACCTATATCAATCTTGATCAAGACGAAGTATTTAATAATTATTTAAGATTCAGCTCTGTTGATGACCTCCTCGACGAATTTGTAGTGCAAATGCAGTTAGATACATCAAATGACACCTTCGCTAAAGTTAGGCTATTAGGTGAATTGGAGAATGCAGCACCTTCTATACAATTAGAAAATCTTCACTTCGAAATTGAAAATATTTGGTATAGAATTGCACAAGAATACGAAATTGATCAATCACTTTTTAGAGAAAAAATTGAATTTATAAAAACCTCATACCTCACTGATGTCATTATTCGAGACATTGCACATGCGTACATTCTTGCAAAGCTTGGTTTTAGTAAACCGGCAGTGATACTTGCAGGAGGGGTAATCGAGACATTGCTTAGGACATATTTGGAACATAATAATAAAAAAAGCAATGCAACTTCTTTTAATAGATATATAGAAATATGTGAATCAGAAGGATTGTTGAAAACTGCCATAGGCCATCTATCACAATATGTGCGTCATTTCAGAAATTATGTTCATCTTGAGAAGGAGGAATCGGAACATCATAGCATTTCCAAGGCAAATGCTATCGGCGCAGTATCATCTATTTTTACGATAGTAAATGATTTTTGAAAGTACCAAACAATACATTACATGTGAATAAAAATGCACCGGTTTCACGTATTTGTGTGATCCGGGTATTTATTTTCGTAACTTGAAAATTAATGTCTGGTGGATTTTACTTAAATAATTGGTGATCGTTGCCAAATCCCTCCAGATTTTTCACAACCTCTACCAATCAACTCCATCTTTCTGCCTGTAGTTTGCAGATTGAAACTCTGTGCCTGTGGAAAGCTGATTGCAGCTATTTCTTCTCCGGTGGTTCCTTTTCTCCCTGATGGCAGGTCCAGCATTCGATCTGCCGTGCGTCTTTCCAGCTAAAATAATCTTCATTGAGGGTCTTGGTCATTTTCATCATATTGCGGGCAATTTTCTTATGGTCAGTGTCCAATGAAAAATCATCCAGATTATGGCAAAAGATGCATTTGACGCCCAAGCCTTTTGCCACGGTTTTCATGTAGGTTTTTGTTTCGTTTATAGTCTCAAAGGAGAGAACCTGCAGATCTTTGGGTTTGTCTTTATCTGATACGGACGAAAATATCCATCCGGTTACAAGTATGGTGATGAGGAAAAAAAATCCAGTTTTATTCATGCTATCCTTTCGTGGGTTCGATGATGAGTATTTTAGTTAAAACCAGTAATGAAGCTGGCATAAAAATTCGGGTGTGGGTTGACCACCGGGGATATTATCTGTCCGGGTGACGCGGACTTGAAAGATATACTGCAAACCATACCGGGGGAAAACCTCCACTCCGGCGACGATCCGCTGAATTGCTTCGCTGGCATAGTCTAGATCAGGGTCGAAGAATTCGTATCGGCCGATCAATGTCAGTCCCTGTGCAGGAGAATAAGATAATTCCTGGTACATGGCATGAGATATGGTGGTGTCCTGAATGCCATTTTCAACTCTGTCAAATTCGTAGTGCCAGGTAATGCGGTTGAGAGATATGCCTCCTGAAATACCGGCAACAGTCACGTTGGATTCTCTGATCAAGGAGATAGCATTCATGGTATGTACAAATTCGAAGTACGATTTTAAACGAGTCACTTTTAGCGAGAATGCCTTATCAGAAATGGATTCGCTGAATCCATAGGACGGTTCGACTCCCCGGACAAATGCGTTTGATATTCCACCGGTCAGTCGGATTCCATTCCCGATTTTTGTCCCAGCTTCGATACCAGTAGGTAGAAGAGTGGGTGCAAAGAACAATCCTTCTGCCGTTAGCCCATGAGTTTGGCGGATATTTCCACCGCGGATGAATGCGGTATGGTCATCCAGTTTCAGTCCATAGTCTGGGAGAATTCGACCAACCCTGACCCAACTTTCATTAGGCAGACCAGAGACCATTGCCCAAAACTCGTTCAAAATACCACCTGAAAGTCTGATATTTCCATAGATCGAAAAATTATCGGTTGGCGTTACAAGCGTTGTTAAGTCCGCCTGCATGGGGAAGATAGGCGTAGCGATATCACCTGCTGCGTTCTCATGAATGAGGCTCTGGATCCGGAATTCACCGCCGATTTTCAAATGCTCATTGATCACCCCATCCCAGGGTTCAGATTCCATGGTGATTCGAGGGAGTTCGTCCAATGCGAAAATTGTGGTGCCATAGTCATTTCGCATCCCGCCTCCGGTTGGATTCACGTGACATAGATTACAGGAAGCACCATTTTCCAGTGAAAATCGTGGGACCGCTACGGCTATTTGAAAAACCAACAATGTAATGATAATCCAAAAAAGTCTCGTTTTCATTCTGTGTTCATTGCTCCTTCATCAATCCATTGGATGATGGTTTGAATTTCTTCTAATGATAGCACGGGACCGTCAGGAGGCATTAACGGACTCCCAACAGATGCAATACCTTGAAGTTTTTGGACGATTAGACTACCAGTACTATTTCCGGGAATCACCACCGGACCGTTGTCGCTGGTCCCTGCCATTATATGATCATAGGTATTCAAAAGCAGGACAGCATTGGAAAATTCCGGTCCATGACAAAATATACAATTCACATCAAATATGGGTTGTACTTCCATTGAGTAACTAACAAGTTCCGTATCAGTTCCGTTTTGAACAGGTGATCCTTTATCGCTGCATTGATATGTCAATAAGGGCACCAGTAGAAGTAATGCTATTTTGGATTTCCAGGAAATATTCATATTCGATTTGCCAGTTTGGCTCCAAGGTGTGACCCGTAAAACAGGATGAGTACACCCATTCCTAAAAAAAGGAGATATCCCCACGGAAAGGAGTTGGTATCGGATAGGTTCTTCAATTTTTTCCATCTGAAAATGAATGCTGCACCGAACCATACCACGGCAACCAATTGCAATGAACCGTGAGTCGTGAAAATGGGGAAGGGTTTATCCATGTGACCCATGAGTGAATCTGCGATAAAACCGGTGATAATGGTAAACACAACGGCAATCTGTGCCAACACCATGTTCCACCAACCGACGGTTAACAGTGAATTACTTCTCCTGATAAATCCAAAAAACTCCCACAGAACCGCCGTGGAGTACAAGGCGATGGGGAAGTGTACAAACAGCGGATGAAGTTCGTCAATGGGGGGCATCATTTATACCTTTTGACGTCAACCGACGATGAGATTCACCAGGATGACAATATCCAATACGTCAAGACTTGAATCGCCATTCAGGTCACCGGCGCACATCTGCTCGGGTGTGAATTCTGTGTTTCCTAAAATAGCGCTAACCACAGAAACGATATCCAGTACATTAATATTCAGATCGAAATTCACATCACCGGTGGCGATGCAACTTTCCATTTCTGTGACGGTAAGAGATGTTGTGTAAATATTATCTCCTGAGGTGCTGTTGTTTCCGTTTGCCGCATTTCCTGCGGAATAAAATGTAATGGGTCCCGTTCCTTCAGATGGCGCTGTCCAGTTAAAATTCCAAGAAGCGCCAGATGTCTGCCCGTTGAATGTCCCTGCTGAAATATGTTTAAGATAGGTGATACCGCCCTGGGTTCCGGTGGTTGTGAATGAAGGTTGAGCAACGGATACAGTTCCTCCCTGACCATTGCTTTCAGTTCGGGCGCACAGTTCAAATCCCCATCTGTGTTGAGTGGGGTGCGTCACGTGGACAGTGAGCAAATAAGTTTCTCCCGGTGTGTATTCTGCGGGTGCATTTTCGATGGCGACATTACCGGTTCCTGAATTCAATGCAAAACTGGAGTGACAGCTATTCTGACATGTGAGTTCACCTGGCGCGCCGGTTCGGGCATTAGGTGGACCATTAGAATACGCCTGTAATGAGCTGAATAGTAATCCAAATGTGAGAATGGTTGAAGTTATATTAAAATTACACATGAATTTCCTTTGTTTATGGTGATTGGAATTTCACGATATTTACAGAGATAGTTCAATATTAAACCGATGTGGTTACAATATGTAACAGGACTATAAGGTCGAAATATCTTTTTAGATATTAGTGGATTATGTCGATTCAGATGGCAGAAATAAAGACGACGGCGCTAAAATCTTTCTTCCCAATATGGGCATGCCACCATCTGACTGTCGCCGGTATCCACCAATTCGGGAATATCATTTGCACAGTCCGGTTTGGCGATGGGGCATCGGTTTCTAAATGCACACCCTGAAGGTTTTGCCATTGGTGACGGAATATCTCCCTTTAGAACAATCCGGTATTTGTCTTTCCGGGTGGGATCCGGTAGGGGTACTGCAGATAACAGCGCTCGGCTATAGGGATGTTTCGGTGAATAGTATACCTGATCAGCGCTTCCCCATTCCACTACATTTCCCAGATACATGACGACGATCTGATCGGAGATGTGTTCCACTATCGAAAGGTCATGTGCGATAAATAGATAGGACAAATTAAATTCATCCTGGAGATCCATCATCAGGTTGATTACCTGAGCTTGGATGGACACATCCAATGCGGAAACGGGTTCGTCACAGATGATGAGTTCAGGGTTGGTTGCCAATGCACGGGCGATGCCAATACGTTGTCGTTGCCCTCCGGAAAATTCGTGGGGATAACGCCGTGCTTGTTCAGGACGCAGTCCCACTTTTTCCAGTAACCAGCCTACTCGATCCTGCATTTCTGAATTACTCATTTTGGTGTGGATTTGCAATGGCTCACTGATAATCTGCGCCACTGTCATTCGAGGGTTGAGTGATGCAAACGGGTCCTGGAAAATCATCTGAACTTTGGAACGGTACTTCTGCATGGTTTTGGAGCGTAGCTTGACAAAATCCACAGATTTACCATCGAAATAGTAATTGATATTCCCGGTGACTTCTACATCGGGAGATACATATTTTAAAATACTGATCATGGCGCGGCCAACGGTGGTTTTTCCGCAACCTGATTCACCCACCAGTCCCACAGTTTGTTTTTTTAAGATGGAAAAACTGATACCATCCACCGCCTTAACAACAGCGACTTTTTTAGATAATACGCCACCAAATACAGGGAAATGCACTCGCAGATCTTTTATATCAACTAGTCTGTTATCTTTCATGATACTCCCTCCGCTTCAGAAATCTTCACATGGCACCGTACAAAATGATTGGGACGAATTTCCTGCAATGGGGGTTCCACGGTATCACACATTTCCACCTTAAGATCACATCTTGTGCAGAATTTACATCCTTCCGGCATCTCCAGAATACTGGGCACCATACCACGAATCGTTCCCAAGCGCTTTTTCCGTTTTCCCAAGTCCGGGCGGGGGATGGATTCCAACAATCCTAGTGTGTAAGGATGAAGTGGATTCTTGAACAGTTCAATTGAGCTTGCAACTTCTTGGATAACACCACCATACATGACGATGACGCGTTCACAGGTTTCCGCAACCACTGCCAAATCATGAGTGATAAGGACGATTGCCGCTTCCTTCCGTTTATTTTTAAGTTCCATCATCAACTCCAGTATCTGTGCCTGGATAGTTACATCAAGGGCGGTAGTGGGTTCGTCGGCGATCAGGAGGGATGGATTCTTTGCCAATGCCATGGCGATCATTGCCCGCTGGCGCATCCCGCCGGAAAATTGATGCGGATAATCCTTTAGCCGTTTATCAGGACTGGGGATACCCACCAGTTCCAATAGTTTGGTAGCATCCGCCTCAAGTTTATCAGATTCAGCATGGTATTTTGGCGAGATGAGTTTGTCCATTAGCAGGATGATCCAAGCGAAAATGGAAGCCGCTGCTGCACCGCAAATGAAACTAATGATCATGGATAGAGGAGAGAAAGTCCAACCTGAAACTAATTGTGAGACGAACAACACAATCACACCGAATATCGCAGATGTTTTTATCCGGGCGTTTACAGGAGTTGAACGAAGATTTCTGCTCATTCGGATGACGCCATCTTTGTGGTACTCCGCAAACGATTTTGGGTATATCGCTTCAATCATCTGCATCCCCACTGTAAACACTGGATTCAATGAAGTCATGGGCTCTTGAAAGATCATGGCGATCTCTCTACCGCGAAGTGAACGCATTCTGGCGTACATTTTCTGATGAAAATTTTGCATGGCTTTTTTTCGCGGGGAATTGAAAAACAACATTTGAGTGATAAACCCATCCAATATCAACGAGATAAAGAAGTTAACGACACCGGTCATTCCCAGAAAATTATGAAGAAAAAACCAACCGATAAAGAAAAGGGATGCAATGGCTTTCCGCACATTTTCACTAATAGAATTGAAAAACCGGTATTTTGGTCTTTCCCGTACCTTCCCAAGATCGTTGCCGTCAAATATTTTTTCGCCCTTAAAATAGATCTCACCTTCCACCACCTCACCGGGAGGATTGGGTATCAGTTGAATCAATGATAAAACGGATACCGATTTACCCGATCCAGACTCACCAACGATTCCCAGGGTTTCTCCTTCGTTGATATGAAAATCTACGCCATTTACGGCTTCAGCCCACTCGTCACCCACTTTGAATCGGGTACGGAGTCCTTTAATATCCAGTAGTTTTCCAGCCATCAGCGTAACCTCGAGTAAACTTTGGGATCAAATGCTTCCCGGACGCCTTCACCAATGAAAACCACCATTAGCAGTGTAAGAAATTGTGCGCCAACAGGTGCGAATACCATCCAGGATTTTGACATATTCTGTAAACCCACACCCAACATCTGCCCCCAACTGGGCGTCGGTGGCGGCATACCGAATCCGAGAAAATCCAGACCCACCAGCGCCGTAATGTATCCCACCACAGCAAAGGGAAAAAACGTGATGATTGGTACTAATGAGTTTGGCAGGATATGTTTAAAAATAATTTTCGTATTACTTTGCCCCATGGACAGCGCAGCAGCTACGTAATCTTTTGCTTTTTCCCGATAGAATTCTGCACGCATGTAATAGGTTATCCCAATCCAATTCACGATGGTGTAGATAAATATGAGAATAAAAAATGACGGTGTAATGATTGAAGCAATAATTATGATGACAAATAGCATAGGCAAACTGGACCAGATTTCGATGATCCGCTGAAAAATCAGGTCAAACTTCCCACCAAAATATCCCATAGCGCCACCGATGGAAATTCCGATAAAGAAATTGATAACCGCCAGTACCAGTGCAAACGAGATTGAAATATTAAACGCATAACAGAGCCTTGCGAACACGTCTCTCCCCGTATCATCCGTGCCTAAAAAATGACGTTTAGAAGGCTGTTCAAACATGGCATTTCCCTGCACGGTGATGTCTTCAAAAGGACTGAATGGATACAGTGGCATGATCAGCCAGTTTTCAGATTCATCATTTTTCCAGTCTTCTTTTAATTTCCGGTAATTTGCTTCCCCAGGTACATCCTGCCCAAACTGACTACCGGGGACGTATCCGGAAATCGCCGGGAAATAAATGCTCCCACCGTACGATAGAAGTACGGGACGATTATTGATCAACAGAGGGAGGCAAAACGAAATTACATACAGGATAATTAATATGACAAAAGAGTAATATCCACGTTTCATGGTTTTGAATTTCAACCATCGCTTCTTGATGATCGACAGTGATATCTTGTCTTTGTCACTCGTATTTTTTTTCTTAAAAATCATCATTTGAATCGTATCCTTGGATCTACGGTCGCCAGAGCGATATCCGATAAAATATTACCTACCAAACGAATGAGTACTCCGACCACTAAAAAGGCGAGTACGATGGGATAATCTCTGTCAAGTACAGCCTGGAATCCCATTTTGCCAAATCCGTCAATATTGAAAACCCGTTCGATGAAATAGGAGCCGGCAAAAACAATCCCGATGAGATGGCCGATACCGGACGCAATAGGAATCACTGAATTCCTGATGGCATGAAGCCATACAACTCGCTTTTCGGATAATCCTTTTGCGTATGAAGTTCGGATATAATCCTGTGAAAGGTTTTCCAATAAACCATTTTTCATTAACACGGTGAGGGTAGCAAAACTACCGATTGACCAAGCGAAGATGGGGAGGATTGCGTGATGCAATTGGTCTACAATTTTACCCCAAAGGGAAAGACCTTCCCAAATATCTACTGGGGAATGAAAACCACCCAAAGGGAAGATATCCCAGTAAGATCCACCTCCAAACAGGACGAGAAAAACACCACCCATTGCCCATCCGGGTACAGAGTACGCAATGAAAATGACCACACTGGAAACAAAATCAAATGAACTGCCGTGAGACAGCGCTTTTCGAATCCCCAAAGGAATACATATAATGTAAGTGAGAAAAATTCCTGTCAGCCCGAAAAACATGGATATTTTAAATCGCGGTTTCATGACTTCAGTCACCGGCGTTTGGTAGGTGTATGAGCTACCCAGGTCACCAGTGAAAATGCCGGATATTTCACGTTGATAAACAATACCGGTATGTAAATCTGCGTCGGTTATTTTTTCGATATGAGCATACCATGTTTCACTAGCGCTTCCATCGGATTCATAAATAGTCAGCTCATCATTTTCATCTCTATGAATTTTTACTTTCCATACTTGTCCGTTTAGTTTACCGACTCGTTTTTCGATTTCGAATTCATCCGATTCAAACTTGATTTCACGGTATCTGATCTCTCTAGGATATAATCCTAACCAGATGAGGTATCTCGCCCAGATGGGTTTATCAAACCCATAATATCGCTTGAGTTCATTCATTGCAGACTCAGGCAAAGCAGTACCACCTCCACTTGAAATATCTGCAGAGTCACCACCGCCTTCACCCTGTGCAGCGGCACCCATCTGCACCCGCTGGATTGCCTGCTCTAAAGGTCCTCCCGGTGCTAGCTGAAGAATAATAAACACTAACATCGTTGACCCGATGAATGTGGGGATCATCAACAGCATTCTACGAAGGAAATATGTTGCCATAGGCTTTCTTCTCCCGAACGAATATTTTAATTTTAATTCCTGAAGGAATCACACAATCTATGGTAAAAATAGTCAAATATTGACGGGCAGAACTTACAACAAATCACCGCGTTTTCTGAAAGGAAAGGTTGCGGTTGTGATGAATTGAAATGTGGGGTAAGCTGAAGGATTTGTTACATAGTGCAAACTTAAAAATAAAATCCTAGGTGCACTCTTTTCGAGGGTCTCTGTAACTCATTCGATCCACTGATGGCCGTGCTAAAACAACAAACCCCAAAAAGATTCATTCGGGGTTTGTTAATACTGTCGTTATTTCAGACTCTGGTTAATTCAATTGACTCTTCAGATACTCTGGCCAGAATTTCACGTCCACATCTCCTTGTGGGAGCGCTTCGTCATTTTCCATTGCATTCTTAAGATGAGCATCTTTTTCAGGGTCAAGCCACCAATATTCGAAAATAGAGCGGTAGTCACCACCGTATCGTGACATCATGTAATCGGGAAATCCAAATTTATCCCAGTAGATTATACGATTGTAGGTCCGGGCGATTCCCCAGGCAGCCGAGTGAATTTCAGAATAAATCCCGTCAATCTCTCGGATGATCTCAATACGTTCCGCCTGATCGAAGGTCACATCATACACATCAAGTAGTTCATCTACACGTTCGTTTTTGAAACCGGATATATTATTATTGTAAGATTCATCGGCCAACGAAGAGTGCATGGAGGTTTCCGGGTTGGGAAATACCAATCCGCCCCAGTTTTGCATATAAATAGTATAGTTCCGTTCCATAAGATTTTTCCATGCCGTATTTCCATCCACCATTTTGATCCGCATATCAATGCCAAATTCCTTCAGCATCTGCTGCACGGGTGTTACCATGTATGATAACCCAGATTGGATGCCAATTTCAAATTGCAGAATCTGTCCGGTATCTTTGTGAACCAGCCAACCCTCTTCATTTCGCTTCGTGTATCCCGCCTCATTTAACAACTTGACGGCTTTTTCAGGGTTATAGGTAATTTTTTCATTATTCGGATTTTCGTAAACAGAGCCGGTATAGAGTGAATTCATCATAGTATATTCATTGTAGTACATCTCACGGTTCATCTTTTCCCGGTCGTATAGGTAAGCAAAGGCATATCTTACCCGTTTATCATCAAAGGGCCATTTTCTCATGTTAAAAGCATATCCTGATGTGCCGGCAGGTTTTTCAGAGAATATCTTTCGTTTTTGAACCCAACCCTGTTTGATGGCATATGGCCAATTGGTTTCACCCAGATCCAACGAATCTACTTCACACTCTTCAATCCATTCCCGGGACGCTGCAACGGTATAATAATCCTGTTCCCCTTTTTTGAATTTTTCGAATTCCAGCGATCGGTTATCTTTTACAACAGTGAATTTAAGTTTATCAAAGTTATTCATGTACAGTTTAGCAGGATTATCAGCATCCCAATAATCAGCACGGCGGGTGAGTGTAAAAGATTCCTGGTTCACAACATCCTTATCATGGATCGTATATACTCCGGTACCAGGCATTAATTTATATTGGTATTCAGCCAGGTAATCGGTACCATCAAGATCCTTCAAAATATGTTCCGGTAGGACCCTCATACTGGCGCCGAAATACAGCAGATTTCGCCAACTCAATTGCTTGCATTTCACGCTTACGATGTATTTGCTTTCGGCAATGGGACGTTCAAATTTGCCATAAACCAGTTGTGCTGATGGCTCTAAAATGGTTTCATCCATTTGCAAATCCCAAGTGGCTACCACATCTGCGGATGTGACTTCTTCACCATCTGAAAATCGAGCTTTGGGGTTGATCCTGAACCAGAACTGCATTTTGTCATCTGATACTTTCCAGTGAGTTGCCAGTAATGGCATGAATTCCAAGGTCGCTGGGTGGGTAGTAATGAGTCCTTCATAGCAAAGACCCTCAATTGTTTGATTTTCCACATAATTGGCATTCTGCCCGACGGTTCGCAGGGTGGCAGGGAACCGAGATGTGACACTAGATAAAGTACCACCCTTTACAGCACGGGGATCACCGAAGAAGTACATATCATCTTCAGTTGGGACATAAGTTTGATATCCAAAGGATCCGGCGATTTCTTCAAATCCAGGACCTCCCAGTTCCGGGGAAATAACATCTCCAGATACGGTGGTCTGGGTTTTGGTTTCTGTTTGAGATTGGGGTTTGGCTTTATCACCCCCACAACTTATCAAAAAGACACCTAAAATAAGAATGACACAAATGTTGATGAAATGTTTAATCATTTGAACTCCTAAAATTCAATTGTGAATGATACGGATGTATCGAATGTAATAATGATACGCAAAAGTTTTGAAAGTGAGAAAAGATTCAATGGCAAAGTTAGTATAACCTATGTATCTGCTCATGAAAAAAATGTAACCCGTTTTCTACTGTGTACCTAAAATCATACCCACGAGGATCACGATATCCAGCACGTCGATGATAGAATCAGAATTCAGGTCTCCTGTTGAAAGTTGGTATTCGGTGGCAGGACCGGACAAAACAATATCCACCATGATCACGATATCGAGGACATCCACAGCGGTGTCCTGATTCAGATCACCCATGATCAAAACACATCCACCATCCCAAATACATGCAACCCATTCAGGGTGATCAATGAAGGGATTCCGGTTCGTCTGGATCTGGTAAACTGCCTCGTTTCGGTCTAATTCTTTCTGACTGACTGGATCAGCTGAATGCCATGCCATCAACAGGTCTGCCGCCCACGGGAGCAGGTCAGCGCCATCCACCGTGTCATTGGTGTCCCATCCGGCATCTTCGGTATAGTACCGTGTAGACATGTAAAAATACGTCCGGGCCAAGTCGCCCTTGTATTCGTCGATGGGTTCAAAAACAACGCCTGAATATCCAGGCGTTCCAGAGGTCCCTCGCATGCTGCCGTTCTGAGATGTCCATAATGGCGTATTCACATCTCCGTATGGATAACTACCCCGTTGGCCATTTACGTATCCGTCGGTAGGGTACACATGAAAAAGATCGGTCTTCATAGGTGAGTTACTGTTGAACCAGCTTTGTGGCCAGGAATGTTCGCGATTGAAGCAGTCGCTCTCTCCGCCATAATTACCACATTGGTCCGCACCTCCGTAATGATAAACGTAGGGTGGCGTGCCTCCCGGTACATCCGAGTACATGTCCCAGACCGTACCATCAGGTTTCATGTCTGTGGATTCGAAATGAGTAAAAAGGGAGGTATAGCTATGCACTTGATGGTTATCGATAATATTGTGAAGAGCAAGTCGAAGAACATCACCTTCCAGGCCATCGGTGCCGTCATAATATCCATCGGGGATTTGGGCGGCGGTGATCCCGAAGCAAAACGGAATAAGAAAAAAATATCCCACGATTCTATGAAGACGAATAATGCGTTTATGCGTAAAAATAAATAATATTTGATAGAGTTTCATGTGGGCAAAATTACCAAATCTCTGCTTCCAAAACGTAGGAGTTTCTCCCGGGTAATTGATAACTACCGAAGAGTGTTGGAACTGATCTTCAAATCTAAAGCTAACGAACAATTGCATAAACATCCACAAGTAATGTAGATTCGAGTACCATAACGACTTACTTTATGGAGAAATATTTAATTTGTCACTTACTTTAAAGGTATCGTCATGACCAAATTTAAAACTCTGATTCTAATATGGTTATTATTTGCAGGGTGTTCCAACAGTTTGGAGCCAGTAAATTCGCAATCAACAATATCCGTAGGAATCGCCCACGATTGCTATCTGGAATTATTCATGTTGAACAGCTATAATACTCGTGTATTAACCCTTTATGATGATGAAATCGAAATAGGTGCGCACGATTTTACCATCCCTGAAGATCAATTATTTGAGGGAGTTTATAATCTTGTTATGATTATTGACCACCACACCAGGTTAGACCGTACTTACATCGTGATGGGGAATTAAACATGAAACACATTCGAAAAAATTGGTTTGTCAACTTATTCATTCTGATCATTCCTATTAGCTTACTACCAGCTCAAACTGTGATGACCTTGGGACTGGAAGGCGGTGGATTTGTTCAGCACACCGATAACGACCTGTTTTTTACTAAAAATAATAATTTAGATCTCACATGGGGATTCAATACCGGGATTATCCATCAACAAACGAATGGATCTAGCCTGTATTATCAGTTGGGACATTTTAATGGTACTGCAAAAGGAATAATAAGGTCTACAGTAACCGATGAATTTGGGAATGTCCTAGGTGAGGCAAACTTATCCAACCTATCCTATACTGTAGTACCGATTGAGGCCACATGGATTCCGAAACACGATTCGTACCTGGTGTGGGGTGTGGGAGTATCCATGGTTTTGAATAGTCGAGCAATAATATTGCATAATTATTTCAGCAATGTGGATATAACTGATCGTCTTTTTTCAGTGGGTGTGGGACCTCATTTAGCAATTCTGTGGTATCAATCATTATCCCAATCTGAAGGTGCATCTGTGCTATTTTCCACAAAACTGAAATGGGTACCTACCATCTGGTACGATAAAAGCGGGCGCGATGTGAGTGATTACCATCAAAGCTACATCCATATTTCAGCGACGTTTAGTCTGTGCTTTTCAATGAAGTAGAGAAGGTGGGTTCGATACGATCGCTTCAAGCGATCACTCATACACTGTTCCCACCAAAATTTCTCTTCCTTTTCTCGTGGTCAGTGGGAACCAGATACAGTAAATTCATCTCTAATTTTCGTAAAATATTTATGTAATTGATGACATGAGGAACGAATGAATACATCAGACTTGAAAAAATTATTAGATGGAATTTCCGTCAATGCCGATTGGATCGGACTTCGAGAAGTCCGTGAGAGCACATCCTACCGGATCATCCGGGACGACAAGCCCCAGGCGAATCACCGCGATGAGACACACGGTATTATGATAGAAGTATTGGTAGATGGCCAGTTCGGGTATTACGGTGTGAATTCCGCTGACTCGGCAATGATCCAAATGGCAGCAGAGAAAGCCGCAGAACAGGCAAAACTGGCATCCAAGTTTGCGGTGCACCGGTTCACTGAGGAAGTCCGACCGATGGCGAAGGGTGTATATCGCTCACCATTTGAGAAGTACACCGATGCCATTTCACCCGGTGATCTGAACGACCTACTACTTAAAGCCTGCGCTCAATTGAAGGTATCTGAAAAGGTGATCAGCCGGACTGCGCTTGCACGTATCGTCGAAACCGAAATAAAATATGTGAGCACCAACGGCAGCGATGTGGATCAGAAATTCCTCATCATCTCATCTGATTATACCGCCACTGCGCAGGACGGTCCTATCATTCAGAAACGCACCGATCATGGTTTGCTGGCGCGCAGTTATCAGACTGGTATGGAAATGTTTGATGAAGCGGATGTGATGATCCGGTCTCGTAAAATTGCCGAACAGGCGGTGGAATTATTATCTGCTGAAGAATGTCCAACCGGGAAAATGTCTATGGTTTTGGCACCAGATCAAATGATGTTGCAGATTCATGAAAGTGTTGGACATGCTCTGGAGATCGATCGTATCCTCGGTGACGAACGGAATTATGCGGGGTGGAGCTTTGTCCGACTGAACGATTTCGGTAAACTGAAGTACGGTTCTGATATCATGAATATCACATATGATCCGACTATCCCAAATCAACATGCCTCCTATGCGTTTGACGATGGCGGTATGGCGGCGAAGAAAGAATTCATCATCAAAAACGGACTCCTTCTCCGTGGCTTGGGTGGAAAGGAAAGCCAAGTGCGCTCAGACGTGCAGGGCGTAGCAAATTTCCGTGCGAGTTCATGGAACCGAGCGCCCATCGATAGAATGGCGAATCTAAATCTGGAACCGGGAGACAGCTCATTTGATGAGATCATTGGGTCAGTTGATCGTGGTGTGTATATGGAGTCCAACCGTTCCTGGAGTATTGATGATTACAGGAATAAATTCCAGTTTGGGTGTGAATACGGAAAGCTCATCGAAAATGGTAAGCTCACAAAAACAGTGAAAAACCCCAATTACCGTGCCATTACAACACCGTTCTGGAATAGCCTGAAAATGGTAGGAAACCCGGATACATTTGAAGTCTTTGGAACCCCATACTGCGGTAAGGGCGAACCCAATCAGGTGATTCGTGTGGGACATGCCTCTCCGGTGGCATTGTTTGAGAATATCGAAATTTTTGGTGGGGCGTGATCGAATGATCCGTTATAGCCAGACAAATATGAATATCAGAGGATAGAATGGAAAATTTATTTTATAAAATCAGCGAGCACGTATTTGGTCTGCTGAAAGAGGGCGAAAAACTCACACTGTCATTCGGAGGTGAAGAGAGCCAGTTCATTCGGTTTAACGGTGCCAAGGTTCGACAGACAGGATTCGTAAAAGATGCAGGTATCGGGGTTGAATTGATCTTCAACAACCGAAAAAATAATGGTGGCATCACTTTTACCGGCGAGTTTGATACTGACATGAACAATACCACCGCCGAATTACAGCGGATGAGAGAAGAAATCGTTCAGTTACCTGAGGACCCGTACATCATCATGCCCGGTAATGCAGGCTCCAGTCGTGAAGATCATCGTGGCGAATTACTATCGGAAAGCGAAGCCGTGGAAAAGCTGTTATCTCCTTTCGTCGGAGTGGATATGGCAGGCATCTGGGCTTCCGGTCGACTCTACCGCGGGAATGCTAATTCCGAAGGTCAGAAACACTGGTTCGCGACCGATACATTTTCATTGGATTATTCCCTGATTACACCTACAGAAAAAATGGTGAAAGCTACCTTTGCCGGCACTCGATGGGATGATGATGACTATAATCGGTTCGTGGCGGATTCCATCAAAAAACTGGACATTATGTCTCTCCCACCGAAAAAAATTAAACCCGGTGAATACCGGACGTTCATTGCCTCATCTGGTGTGTCCAATTTTCTCGGTATGTTTTCCTGGGGTGGTGTCAGCGAAGCGGCCATCCAGCAGGGTGAAAGTGCATTCTGCAAAATGCGGAATGAAAATCTTACACTGTCCCCGTTGTTTTCATTTTCTGAAGATTTCAGAACGGGAACCGTTCCTCGATTCAATGGCCACGGTGAAGTTGCTCCTGAAATTCTGTCTTTGATAGATAAAGGGAAATTAGTAAATACGCTCATCAGCTCTCGAACTGCTCGCGAGTACAATAAAGAATCTAATTTTGCATCCGGAGGTGAAGGGTTGCGGTCAGCTGTCATGGCAGGGGGCACTCTGAAAGAGGAAGACGTACTGAAAACTCTCGGAACTGGCGTATATCTTTCTAATCTCCACTACCTAAACTGGAGTGATCAGATCGGTGGTCGGATTACCGGCATGACACGATACGCCTGCTTCTGGGTAGAAGATGGGAAGATCGTTGCACCCATCGAAAACATGAGGTTTGATGATAGTTTATACCGTTTCTTCGGACCCAATCTGGAAGCAGTAACCGAACAGGTGCTCATGAACCCCGAAGTGGAAACATACGAAGGAAGAGCATTGGGAGGCATTCATAGTCCCGGGATTTTATTGTCGTCATTTTCGCTGACACTGTAATCCCATTCAGAGAATAACGACTCCATTTGACCTTTTAAAGAATAATCTTACATTTTCCAGATTTGTGATGGTGTTTATGGATACTTCCATCAATTCAATGTGGGTTCACGTACATCACATATACCTCCACAATCAAAATTGAGAAAGGAATAAGGAATTGAAGACAGTTATTTCCCTGATCATAGGACTTTTTGCCCTTAACTGTGTCGGAATGGGTATCCATGGAATGGATAACATTGAGATTCCTCGACAGAAAAACGCTGCTCCTCAAATTCTACCAGTCCCTAACAATGTACAGAATTACTTTCTTGAAAATGGTCTCGAGGTGTACACGATTTACAATAGCGCATCGCCAATGGTGTGCTTGAATATGACCGTAAAAGTAGGTTCATCAGTCGAGGAATATCCCACCAGCGGGATGTCCCATATGCTGGAACACCTACTCTTCAACGGTACCGAAACCCGAACCCAGGACAAACTGTATGACGAAACCGATTATTACGGTGCGTACAGCAATGCCTTCACTCAACAATATTTTACCGATTTCATGCTACTTTTACCGAAAGAATATCTGACTGAAGGAATGGATATTCAGTCGGACATGATGTTTCATTCTGTACTACCGATAGAGAAACTGGATAAGGAGCGAGGGATTGTCATCGAGGAAATCCGAAAGGATAGAGATCGTGAGACTACCAAGGTGCAAGATGCCTTCGATCGCATGAACTTTGGCACCTCCGGTATTGGACTCCCCGTCATCGGTACTATCAGTACAATCGAGCATATGTCTCGTGAGGATATTTTGGAATTTTATAAAAAATACTACGTCCCCAATAATATGGTGCTGACGATCATCGGGGATTTCGATCCTACAAAATTAAAATCAGATTTGGAATCCTGGTATGGCGATGAAGTGGCAGGTGCACTGGATACCGGGGATAATCCAATGATGAAAATGGTGAGTTCAACGACTGCAGGACAATCACGAAATTTCGTTGATCAGGTAGTCATGGATGTGGAACAGATTTATGGACAACTTCGGTTTGTAAATATTAGTGGCAGAGGATATGCTGGCCAGGATATTAAACTTATGTCAGAAATGAATGGACTTGCCCATCAGATGGTCTATGAGTGGTTGCAGGATGATCTATCCGAAAAACTACCACAGTATCAGATATCCATCAGTGAATCAACTGACTTGGGATCATCCGGTATTACCAATGTGGACTTCTATGCGGAAGTAGGAACGGACATATCCGGTGTGATTGCAGAAATTAATGGCGAAATGGATGCATTTGCAGAGGACTTACCCCAAAAAATAACCGAAGAACGGGTGAATGCCTGGCTGAAAAATAAGCGAGTGGAAGAAACCGCTTATCTGGATCAACCCCACTATTACGGAATGATGAAGGCATATGAACTGGCAACTGGGGGAGGGCAAGGACTCATTCTAGCATCCCAGGTTTTATCAATGATGAATGCCGAAATGATGGATAATTATGTAACTGATTTACATTGGATGTTAAGAAAAGTAAATATTGTTCAACCTGCACAATTAGGTGAAACATCTGATGAAAGTACCGGAGAAATCACCTTCGAAAAATCCATCCTGCCATCCGGGGTAACATTGATCACATCATCTGGTGGTGGATCAGAAATGATGGGGATGCATATTTTGGTGAAAAATCGCAGTCAATTAGAAGGCGATCTGTCCGGTGGAGCGGAGGTGCTTCATTCCATGTTGGATTCCGGAACAGACACTTTCACCAAGGACGAACTGTCCACAAAACTAAATTCGATGGGCGCGACCACCAAATTCATCGACATGGGATTTATTCCCTATGACGATTATTACAACTCGTCTGAGTATGGGTATATCCGGTTAGAGTGCCTCGATACTGATGCGGAAGACGCCATCCGCCTTCTGGCACATTTAATAGAAGCCACGACCATTACTGATGATAAGACTGAAGTGGCGCTTGAAGATGCTCAAAACCGTCTGATGATGCAGAGAAGTACTGCCCGGGAAACTGCCCGTACGGAGTTCAATAAATTGTTTTTAGGTGAAAATCATCCATCCGTTGGCAGAGTGAGTGGTTCAATGGAATCCCTGGCTAAGCTGAATACTGAATCACTTATCGACCTGAAACAACAGTATTTTTCACCGGAAAACTACATCATCACTATCTCATCACGTCTGCCTCATCAAGTTTATCAAGACATTTTCAATTCCATTTGGACAACCTCTGGAACGCCCAGTTCAAAATTCACCTATCCTGTTTCCACTGAAATCCCGGTTCACGAAAAAACCATCGACATGGGTAAGGAACAGGCGCAAATCCTCGTGGGATATAAATTTGATGTTTTGAAAGACGATATCTCTAAGATTTCTCTGGTCTCTAATATCCTCTCTGACCGGATGGCATTCGACCTTCGGGAAACCCAGGGACTGGCGTATTCTCTGGGGATAAGTATGGGTAACGAAGGCGATACCGGATGGTTTACCGGATATATCGGAACTGGAACTGAGAATATTGATACGGCGCTGAACGGAATGAAGTCATATTTCTTACCGTCTGCACTCGAAGGTCTTACTGCAGACGAAATCCAAAAAACCATCAATGCGGGGAAGGGTGCCTATCTACGCCGTAACCTCACCCGTATAGGTCAGTCATTTTATATGGGATATTACGAATACTTCCTGGAAGACTACACCCGTGCCGGAAAGAGGTATGATGATTTAGAGGGAATCACTCCCGAAGAATTGGCACAAATTGCAGAGAAATATCTTCCCACATCACAAGACCGACTTACTCTTATTGTTAAATAATCATTGAAAAAATCAGGACATATGCAACGATATAAATCATATTTAAACTCTCTGTTATTGGGACTATTATTGATCGCCGGATCTGCAATTTTGAAAGCTGAAACCAGGATCGACCACCACTATCTCTACGTGGAACTGAATCCAGAGACACACACCTTAACGGGCAGGGATAAATTGGAAATCACCACCACAGATAGATTCTGGGAATTCGCTCTGTCTGCAAATTTGGAAGTGATCAACCTGCAGATAAAAGGCAAAACTCGGGAATATGAGATTATTCCGGTTGATCAGAAAACTGGTTCTCGCTTGAGCACAGTGAGAATAGCACGCAAACTATTAGAAAAACCTGATCAGGTCATCGACATTTCCTACAAAGGAACGTTTTTTGAGCCTGCAGATGAGGTTGAGTTCAGCCGTGAAAAAATTGCCATGGAGATCACAGCTACCATATCAGAAGAAGGAGCATTCTTGTCGCCTTCGGGCGGATTTTATCCGATGGCGGACGAAAAACTTTCCCTGTACGATACCGTCATCAAACTCCCAATGAAATGGGATGCTGTCAGTGAAGGGACACTACTGGATTCACGTCGTAGCAATGGGCAAACCGAAGTCACCTACCGAACCGATCATGCTCTGGATGGTATCCATATTACGGCTGCCAAATGGGTGGTCAGTTCGAAAACCGTGGATGGTGTTACCTTTTTTACTTATTTTTTCGAGGAGGATAGTTCTCTGGCCGGTGAGTATCTGGACATGAGTATTGAATACGTGAAAATGTATTCGGAGATGCTTTCGCCTTATCCCTTTTCAAAATTTGCAGTGGTGGAAAATTTCTTCCCAACCGGATATGGGATGCCTTCGTACACCGTTCTTGGTAGATCTGTTGTTCGCCTGCCGTTCATCGTCTATACATCTCTGGGGCACGAAGTCCTTCACAACTGGTGGGGGAATTCTGTATTTGTGGGTGATGGGGGAAACTGGTGTGAAGGTCTCACCACCTATCTGGCGGACTATCTGTACAAACTGCAGAGCAGTGAGTCGTCAGCACGGCAGTATCGGAAGGATATCCTGAAAGACCTTACCGTCTATGTGAATGACGGAAATGAATTTCCAGTCGGCGAATTCACAAGTCGAACCGATGATGCCTCCCGTGCCATCGGGTATGGAAAAGTGGCGATGATCTTTCATATGTTAGAAAATCAATTAGGCAGTGAAACGTTTCAAGCAGGTCTTAAAATAATTCTCGATAATTTCCAGTACAAATACGCTACATGGGATGATTTTTTCACCGCGTTCGAATTGGCAGGGGATACCAACTTAGCAGATTTCAAAGCACAATGGATTCATGGAACGAGTGCTCCGATATTAAGCATAGAAACGCAGGGGGATGCCCTGTACCTGAATCAGTCCGACCCGGTTAGAGCCATGAATGTTGAGATTAATACTTTGGACGTAGCGGGGAATCATACCTCATCCACATTATTTATTGATTCAGAACAGACGGTGATCCCCATTTCTAATTGGGGTGAGATTTCAGAAGTCCGTGTGGACGAAAATTATAATGTATTACGAAAACTCCATGACAGCGAAATGGATCCCACTATTCGTGAGACTCTTTCTGAAGAAAATTTAGTATTCATTGTTCCGGAATTGACCCCGGAATGGAAAGAGATTGCTCGATCATTTAATGGATATTTATCCGAAAATTCGGTAGCAGATATCCGTCTTCATGCACCATCGGATATCCCGGGAACGCTGGTTTTTCTGGGTACTCACCCCAAATCGTTGGATGCCATGAAGTTAAACGGAACCTTCAATGTGTATGGTGATGAACTAGATGCATCTGCAAATTGCCTGGTCTGGGCGTTCAAGCAATCCAATGGTAAACCGGGACTGGTCATTTACTCCACCGACTCTAGGGAACTCATCCCCGTAGCGCGAAAACTTCCTCATTATGGAAAGTATGGATACCTGGTCTTTAACCATGGTCAAAATACCATGAAGGGATTTCATCAAACACAGGAATCACCTCTGGTCTGGCGTAAATAGCGTCGAAAAAAATCCCAATCATTTAAGGTAAGGCATGCCTGATCGTTCTGAATCATGGAATAAAACTTTGCCACAGACAACACGTAGATAACCTCCGATTTTCTGTATTCGATTGCCCCAATATCGTCAATTTATAATTTATATCTATTTTTAATTTGGGCGTATCTCGTCTGTTTCCTTAATTTCCTGCCAGAGTTTAGAGATTATAATCTCATGATGCTTATGTATCGATTAAGACTTAATAAATGTCTTAGCAATTTTTGGAGTTAACATGGAACATATCAATCGACTTTCCCTCTTTTTCTTCGTAGGGCTTCTATTATCTCAACCGCCGCCACCTCAAAATCTCGTTTTCTATTATTCCGAATCATGTGATATTTTATATTGGAATTCTCCAGAGGATGCAAACGTGGATTATTACAATATTTATAAAGATGGTGTATTTCACGACTTATCAGAAGTAACCAATTATGAAGACTGCAATGCAGTTCATGACACAAATTATTGTTATACCGTCAGATCAGTAGATACAATCTGGGAGTCTGATGATTCAAATGAGGTATGTGGCACCTGGATACCCAATCAAGTGCCTACGATCATTTATTATGAAACCAATGATGGTTCAATCTCCATTGAATGGAATCCTGGTTTCGGTTATTTTAACGAGGGTTTTGAAGTGTTCAGAGATAATAATTTTATAGTATCACTCAATCCGGATGTTACTTCCTACGAAGACACCCCGCTTGGAATGGACGTTGAATATTGTTATTGTGTTGTGGGTTTGTCTATGGAGGGTCCCACCGAACCATCAAACACCATCCGTGCTGTTCCTCGGTTTTGTCCGATGATGGGGGATATCAATTTTGACGCTGAAATTGACGTACTGGACATCTTACTGAATGTGGATTGACTCCATCTGCCCTTGTGCCGACATGAATGGGGATGGCGTACTGGATGTGTTAGATATCGTGATAAAGGTGGATATCATTCTCGGAGACGGATAAAGATTCGATTTGAGGTATAATCCGGAAATTCATTATGGTAGAGACGCAAAATTTTACGTCTCTACCGTCAGAAACAACACAAAATAAATTTGATTCCCAATCAAAATATTTGGCATCGATTATCCTGGGATTTAAAATTGGGGTGACCAAATAAATGCGCACGCATACAGATATTTACATGGTTTTGCAACGCGATTATTACGAACACATTATCCGTGGCGACAGACCATATTTTAAAATATCAGAATACATTCAACAAAATCCGTTGAAATGGCAGGATGATAAATACCATGCATAAATTCATAGACAGGGTAATAATTGTACGATTCCATCTGGTAATATTCCTGATGATTTCCTCTCCAATCTTATTATCCCAGCATATTTCAGATGAGCAGGCACACTCCTTTATCCATTATCTGATTCAGGATTCAGACTCAATCAGTGAATACTTTTCCACATCGGAAATCGAACTTTCAAATCGTCTTGGAATCCACTATACCGAACAGGACCGAAAATATTTAATTTCGTACGACATCGATGAAGATATCAAATCGAAGATTAGTCGAGAAGAGATATTCTACGATTTAACCATCGTTCCTTTTAATGATGGTTATTCGAAAGTGTTCTTTTCAGTATCTGATCCGAAATATGAAAAAGAATTTTTCTTCAAGGGTGATAAATATATTTCTCCCGTTTCATATTATACTCGGCAATGGCAACAAATCGTCAGTCCTCATTTTAAAATTCTGATCAGCGATGGGGATCGGTTCAATGGTTATTGCATAGATCATCTGGAAAAATTCTTTCTGAAAATGACGGAAATTTTAGAATTCGATACAGATCAACTTGACAGAATCGAATCCGCGAAAATCTTATATTATTTGTGTAAGGACACTGATGAAATCGAGAAGCTAACAGGATATCCGTCCCGTGGGATGGTCATACTAGCATCGGATGCGGTTATCACCACCTATCCAGTGCACCATCATGAGTTGTGTCACCTACTGATCAATTATAAATTGCAAAATCTACCCGTGTACACACATCCTTTTTTTCAGGAAGGATTTGCCGTTGCTTTTGGCGGTCGCGGAGGGAAAGAGCCAAATGTCATTTTGAACCTCGGTATGTATTTATCCAATTCAGGCTTGCTTGACTACACGGGTCTGAGTAGTAAGGCGAATTTTTATCAAAATGATCCGTCACTCAGTTATCCGGTCAGTGGATTGTATTCCTCATTTCTGGTGGATCAACTGGGGATTGAAGATTATCTGAAACTCTATCAAAAGTACAGCGGAAGTGCGAAGGATGTGGATGGATTTCTCATAGCACCGGAAGATCTCCCTGAATCGTTGAAATGGCAACACTTCCTCCAGAAATCAGAGTTGAGTTCAATCACTTTTGACGTGCCAGATCGAGAGATTACAAGCATCACCGATGATGATTTTGCTAAAATAGGTGAAGATTCCACCCGGTATTATTTTGAAGTGAAAGATACACTTTTGATAAAATGCGGTAAAGCAGACAAGAACTACCGGAGCTTAAAATTCAACGAAAATTTCCCATCGAGATTGTACGCAGGTGAAACATATCTCATTCTGGTCAATGAAACGGAACTATCCGTTTACAATTTATTCACCAACAATTTAATTGACAGTTTCGATAACTGACTGATCAGTGCAGAATCCAGATGGTCGAAATGGTGATGGGTGATGAGAATGAGATCGGCTTTCGGCAAATCGGAATAATCTGCAAACCGGCTGCACGGATCTACATAAATGATTTTCTGCTGATAGTCAAACCGGAGTGACCCGTGAGAGATAAATGTAATGCCCAGATCACCACCTGATGTGCTGATGGTGTCGGATTCAAAAGAGGATTGCCCAGCTATTAATGATAAATACACACATATGTTTAAGAAAAAATTTGTTGTGTTTCCGATTAAACTCACCTTTTAATCTTTTCTGTTTATCTTGAAGGACGACTGAGTCATGACCTATGTCGGTTTACAGATTAAAAACGCCTCTTCTTCAATAGCAGCGTATTTGTAATGACACTCACTGATGAAAATGCCATGGCAGCGCCGGCAAGCATGGGATTCATCAGATGACCGGTGAAGGGGTATAAAATTCCCATGGCAATGGGAATCCCGACAATATTATAGAAAAATGCCCAAAACAAATTCTGGCGGATTTTCTTTACCACTGCTCGACTGATCGCCAGAGCGTTTTTGACACCGGTGAGGTCAGGCCTGATGAGAACCACATCGGCTGTTTCGATCGCCACATCCGTGCCAGTACTGATGGAAATCCCTACATCAGCGGTCGCCAATGCGGGGGCATCGTTTACGCCATCACCCACCATGGCAACGATCCTGCCTTGAGCTTTTAGTTCATTTACTTTTTTCGATTTGTCCGCAGGGAGAATTTCCGACATGATATTTTGAATGCCAATGGTCTGTCCCACAATTTTCGCAGTTTTTTCATTGTCCCCGGTGATCATCCATATTTCATGGCCATGTTTCTGCAGATCGAACACCACCTGTTCAGTCTCACCGCGAATTTCATCGGATACGGCTATCAATCCCAGCCACGCACCATCCAAAGCGGCATGGATGACGGTTTTCCCCTGGTTCTTATATTTTGAATCGCATTCTACAGCTCTGTCTGGAAGGGTAATATTTTCTCGTTTTAGATAGGCTAATGATCCGGTATGTGCAGGTTTTCCCGTATGCCCATCAGGAATACCTTTGATCTTTCCGAAAATACCCAGTCCCGATACGGCTTTAAAGGAATCCACAGGATAAAAGGAGACACTTTCACCTTCAAGATAAGTGACGATAGTGGAGGCTATGTGATGTTCTGAAAGACTTTCCAGTGAGAACAGTACTTTTTGAAATAAACGGATATCCCCTGCATGCTCGAAATTGGTCACGGAGGATCGACCCGTGGTTAGCGTACCGGTTTTATCGAAAATGATAGTATCCACCTTGCTCATCCTCTCAAGGTCTTCTGCAGATTTGAAATGAATGCCCAAATTTGCACCGATACCAGTCCCGACCACCATGGCAGTAGGTGTAGCCAAACCAAGTGCACAGGGGCAGGCAATAATCAATACAGATACAAAAATGTTTATCGCAAATACCAGCGGTTCACCGACGATCAACCAGTATGCGGTACCAATGAGCGCCAGGGACAAAACTACAGGAACAAAAACCGACGCGACTTTATCAGCCAACGCCTGAATGGGCGCTTTCGATCCCTGTGCTTCTCGAACCATTTGGACGATACGTGCAAACAGAGTTTCGCTTCCGACTTTTTGAGCTTCCATAATAAAATGCCCGGACGTATTGATGGTGGCTCCTGTGACCTGATCACCGTCCTCCTTTTTAGCAGGAACCGATTCACCAGTAATTGCAGATTCATCAACATATGAACTTCCTTCGATGACCAAACCGTCAACGGGGATCTGACTACCCGGTTTTATCTGGATCTGATCACCTACCTGAATTTCACCCACTGGGATTTCTGTCCAGACATCATTGCGCTTAACCCATCCGGTTTTTGGGGCACTATCCAACAGTGCTGTGAGAGCTTCTGTCGTTCGACCTTTGGCTTTGGCTTCTAACCATCTACCAAGAGTGATGAATAAAAGTATCACTCCAGCACTTTCGAAATACAATTTCTCAAATCCGTTAATTTCTAAACCGAATAAGAGATTCACTGACGAAATGATGGAATAGATATAGGCAGAACCTGTTCCAAGCGCTACCAAACTGTTCATATTGGGGGATTTAAACAGTAAGGATTTTAATCCATGCCGGAAGTATTCATTACCTATCAGAACGATGGGTGTAGTCAGTATAAACTGGAAGAGGATAGAATTTTTTCCCGGGGCACCTGGAGTTGCAAACATCTCCCACATTGCAAACACAAACAAGGGGATACCCAGGATTGCCATACTATAAAACCGTTTTTTCCAACGAGCAGTCTCGCGGGATTGTCTTTGTGTTAGATTTTCCTTAGTATTTTCAACGAGGGAATAACCTGCTTTATTCAGGGATTTTTTGAGCAATTTAGGAGGTAATGGAGTTTGGGTATCTATAGTAGCACTTTTCAGTGTGAGATTGACAGATACGTCTTTAACGCCTTTGACTCGTTTAAGTACTTTCTCAACGTTTGAGACACAGGCGGCGCAATGCATGCCTTCGATAAAGTATGTTGTTTTCATTAATTAATCAGTGATGTTGCGGTGACGGTAATTTATGCTATTATGTTTTCCTGCAACACCTGGATTTTAAAATGATTCAAAATTCAATAATTTTCTTTTCAGAAAGAATATTTGACTAGCAAAATACTATGGAGTGACGATCAAATTAACGATCATGATCACATCCAAAACATCAAGATCTCCGTCGCTATTTAAGTCGCCAGCCATGTATTCATATGCACCGGCATTCTGTTCTCCCATGATTATGGACACAATATACACAATATCCAGAACGTCAATCATCGTATCGTAATTCAGATCTCCGGGAAGTATCTGGACTCCGGTTACGTCAATAAACCCAGTTCTGAGAGCATTCCCTTGATACATTGCCCATTGGCTGGATGTGCCAGAAGACTTGATGTCGATAGCTGAAATTCCATGGTCGGTGCCGGTGATAAGCTCCAGATCACCATCTGCATCAGTATCAGCAACGATAGGTGAACACTCCAGATTAAAGCCAACTATCATAGGAAATTCAGGATAAGATGTGCCGTCCAGCTCATGAACGAATAGCATACCGGTTTTCCCGGCGGTAATGACTTCAACATTTCCGTCATTATTGATATCAGCAAATACTGAATTACTGCTGACCTGCTGATCCAGTTGGTGAGGCCAACCAGGGATATCGTTTCCAAATCCATTCACGGCAAACAACATTCCGTTATCATTCCCAAAGAATATCATTAATTCTGAATCTGTCTGAAGAATGGATGGGGATGACCGAATCACTGAACCAGTTGGATAATTGAAAATGACTTCCCCTTCGTGATTCAACAAGTATAAAAATTGATCGTCACAACCAAAAAGAATCTCATAATTACCATCGGATTCAAGGTCAAACAAAACAGGAGATGTGCGGATTTTACCACCGGTAGTGAATGGAAATCCATCAGCAACGTCCCCGTTGTCATAAATCAACCATAGATGGTTGCTATCCGTGCCGAAAACCATATCAGCCTTGCCATTGGCATTAAAATCTGCCAGAGCAACGGATTCATATACTTTCTCATTGATAGTTACGGGGAAGCCAGCAACATCAGAACCATCCGGGTTTACCGCAAAAAGTTGTCCCGTTGTCGCCATGGATGCAAATATGATCTCCAATTCTTCGTCATCATCAACATTCCCAATAGATGGAGTACCGATTAAAAATTGGTTGGCATAGTAATCTGTTTCCACAGTTCCATCGGCTGAAAGAATGTAGAGATGCTTGCTTTTTGAAGAAACAACGATCTCAATCTCGCCGTCCATATCAATATCAGCAGCGGCAGGTGCACCCCAAATCTGGTCTCCCGTATCGAAAGGCCAAGCTCCGGTAACAGGTGTACCATCAGAGTATAATGCGTGCAACATACCGGAATAATCTCCGAAAATAATCTCTTGACTTCCGTTTCCGTCAAGATCAATTGCAAGAGGCGAGCTAATGACTTTATTATCCAGCAGAATGGGAAATCCCGCTTGATTGATCTGGATATCAAAATCGATGACCAATAGTTGGGTAAACACATCGGTTCCGGAACTGCCAAGCAAATCCACCTGGACAAAATGACTGCCAAGAGGAGTGTTTTCGTCAATGGAAACTATCAATTCCGACAATCCTGGTGAATATCCGAATGGGCCGATATCATTGAAATCCATGGTCGTATTTTCAAGGGTGAGATAAGGGTCAGTTGTGGAAAACTCTCCTGTAAGATTTGAAACGGCACCCGGAGATGGATTGTGCAGTGTGAAATTGAGACTTCCAAATTCCCCTGGATTTGCCTCTCCATCACCGTCACCATCAATTTCAGTCATCTGGTAGTTGTCCACGATCAGTGTAGGTAAATTCCGAAAAGTTACTGTGACGAGATTATCATATTCTGCGATATTGACGGCGCTGATATTTGACGGACTTCCATCGTAAAATTGTGAATTCGGTTCCGTATGGTTGGCAAAAGTGGTACTACCTGTGGAACCAGGATATGGATCACCCATATCGCTGCCAGATCCATAATTCAGATTGTAATTACCATCCGCCTGCTCAAGATCTACCAGATGATGCCAGTCATTGGTGTTTCCGTTCATACTATCGTCAATATGCCAAATAAGCAATCCAGATTCAACCAGAGTTTGGTCTGACAATATTTTTTGACGGTTTTCGTAAAGGAAGTATTCGTTGGCAACTCCTGTTCCATTCATCCTGTAAACTATGGGATTTTCTTCAACATTGACCATTTCTACCGTGATAGTAGGATCGTTCACAATCATGGGTGTGATCCATCCCATTTGAATTTTCGACCAGGCGCACATATGAGCGGGATACCAAGGAGAACTTCCGTTCCCTCCCCATGAACCACCGGACATTAATCCCCAGTAACCGATACCGGATGAGGTATAATCCGTATCGTATAGGTCAGGCAAACCAAGCGCATGACCAAACTCATGACAAATTACACCACGATAAACCATATTCTGGTTGCCGCCCTGAATCTCGGGATTGATTGTGTATGAATCGATCCAGACGCCATCATAGAATCGGGCATTGCCACCTAGATTCCACTTATGCGACCAGATAAAATTTCCGTTACCTTCTTCAGCTCCGCCACCAGCGTGGACAACGTTTAATGCATCCACCCATCCGTCACCGTCATTGTCAAACTGAGACCAGTCCATTCCCTGTGCCTCAGCATCATCGACGGCTTCAGCGATCATTACGCGGACATTGTCCCAGCCGTTGGGCGCATTGTATCCGTACTCGAAAAAGCTATTATCTGCCATATACCATCCACTAACCACTGAATGAGGGTCAAATTCTCCATAAGAAATTTCAAGATAAAAGTCCCGGAATCCGCCGGTGGGTCCCTGCGAAGATTCATATCCTATTTGGTTCATCAATAAATCGAAGTCCTGAGTAGTGTAATTTGCAGTGAGATCGGGAAATTCAATCAGCAGGAGAGGGATATTAAAATCTATTCGGTCAACTTGGGTCAGATCAGGTAAATGTAAATCTGTAGGTTGCTCGGGAATAAATCTTTCAGGTTTGATGTGCTTTTCAAAAGTCAGGTTCCGTTGCAAGTCATTAACATGTGCAGGAATTGATGTCAAAACGAAGGTCTTGTTTTCAAAACCAGATACCAATACCCAATCACCGGTATTATCTTGAGAAATAGTGTAGCCATCTTCGACCTCAATCCAGTTCTGCCACTCATCCCCGTGGACGAAGGCTGTAAAAGTAGTTCCATCCGACTGAACCAGCGTGATTGGGCCGGGTTTCGCAGGGATCGCAGATAATAATTGAAATGCTAATATTGATAATAAGACTAATATCTTTTTCAAAGAAAACTCCAAATCTGTTAAAATTAAAACCACACAACTTATGAACATCGATCGTTATTGTTGTTAAATAATTCTTGTCAAATTGTAAGGCCGAATAGGCCTTAGATTATTTTCTTAAACATATTGAATATAATTAAACGCTTATAATGGTAATACTAATTTTTAACTATTAAAAAAGGGATTTTCCATTGACTGCACAAGATGGTAATTTTCTATCAGGATTTAACAATTAGAAAACTACAGATGATCAACCCTTAATGAAGATTTAATAATCATGTTTAACCAACTGTTATTCATTTTTGAGATTGCAAACAATCAAATGGGAGACCTCAACCATGATCAACGTATGATCGAGGAAATTTCATCCACCCATTTGGTGGCTGATTCCTATTATTCGGATACTGAAATTGCTCGCAATTCGAACCGAAAAACCTATCTGATGCACTTATATTGATGACTAAAACCATAATCTGGGATTTTGACGACGTTCTTTTCAACACGTTGTATTATTGGACTCAATGGTATAACGAACAGAATGGAACGATTATTCAGTATGAAAATATTATTGAAAATCCACCACTCATTGCTGCAGGTATTAATTATGAAGAGTACCGTATGTCAATGGATGCTTTTAGAAACAGTGATTTTGCACGATCTATTGAACCAGATAAGAGCTTAATCGAATGGTTCGAAAAATACGGAGATCATTTTATTCATGTTGTATTGACGGCGAGACCGTTATCTACCATGCCCGCTGCATCGCGCTGGATCTATACTCATTTTGGTCGCTGGATTCATACAATCAGCCATATTAGTTCTCCTCGTCCGGATGATCGGATCCATAATCACTTTTCCAAAAAGGGCGATTGGATCAATTATTTTAATCCAACTGGATATTATATCGACGATTCTCCCGGACACATTGCGTCGGTAAATTCTAATAAGATCACACCGTTGTTACTTTCCCGACCCTGGAATGACAGTTCGCTTCAAATGCCAGAAATACTTATCAGGATAATTACTGAAAATGGATTCTAAACTATTAATTAAACTTATCAGATCATATAACAGACTTTGTTACGGTGGATGCATTCACTTGCAACGCCATTGATAATTCTGATCCACTCAAAATATATGTTTAGGGATATATGTTGTTCATAACATATCTTTTTCTAGAATAATTCTTTTTATGGTTACTGCTAAACAAATCACTGGTATTATCAGTAAAATACGTCTTCTTAATCAAGGGATAATTACACTTTACCAATGAACAAAAACAGACAATTTCACTTTGTACGGATATGGTTGCTGATGCTGGTTTTCTTGGCGTTTGGCACCACCGGATATCATTATCTGGAAAAGATGAATTGGGTGGATTCAATGTATATGACATCCATTATTTTGAGTACGGTGGGCTTTGGTGGTGGACTCAATGTATTGTCTGAGGCAGGTCGGTTATTTACGGTGTTTCTCATCATATTTGGTGTGGGAATTGTCGCTTACGCCATTTCTGTTTCTGCCGATTTTATACTGCATAACCAGTTTTTCAGGAGAAGGAAAATGGAAAAATGGATCAGTAATATGAACAATCACTATGTGGTGTGCGGGTTCGGACGCATGGGGAGCATCATCTGCCGGGAATTAAACCGCCACAGGGAAACTTTTATTGTCCTGGAAAATAATTCTCAAAAGGTGGACATCATTTCGGAGTTAGGTTACCAGGTTATTCAGGGTGACAGTCTTGATGATGAAGTCCTTCGGAAATGCAATTTGGAATCCTCTAAAGGACTTGTAGCGGTGCTTTCTACTGATGAAAATAATCTGTTTGTCACCCTGTCCGCACGGGGGATGAATAAAGACTTATTCATCATCGCCAAAGTCAGTTATGCCAACAACCGAACCAAATTTATTACCGCCGGCGCCAATAAAGTGCTGAACCCTTATGAAGTTGCGGGTCACAGCCTGGCAAATATGCTTACACGTCCTGCGGTTGTGGATTTCCTGGAAGTGATCAGTAAAGGTTCCGAGGTGGACTGGGAGATGGATGAAATCAGAGTTTGCGAAAACTCAAGCTTTGCCAATAAACGAATTGAAGATGTGTTCGATCGCACCAAACTGGACGTGATTATTGCTGCTATCAAACGTACTGATGGCAGAATGATATTTAATCCCAATGAGCAGACCAATATTTATCCAAATGATCTCCTTATCGCTATGGGCTATCTGGAGAATTTGAAAAAACTGGAAGTGTTTTGCACGTAAGAAGAAGCGATTGACTGTTCTTTTTCAAAATCAAGAAATGTCCATTCAAAAAGAGTTGAATTAAGAGCAACTACTTCTTTCGATATTTTCTTTTCAACATTTAATCACTTGGTCAATAGTCCTAATAAACCAAGTAGAGAAACAACCGCAAAGAGTGACGTTGATGGAAATCGGAACGGGTTGATATTTCCTTTCAAGGCTACGGCGGCACTTAGTATTGATAGAGCACCCGTAACAGACGTCAAAAAAACCACTAGTTCAGGTCGATCAGGATGTAGTGCAACGTAAGCATAAGCGCCACCCATGGCGAATGTAAAAATAGTTGTAATGTGCCAGCAATAGTAGTTGAGCCATTTAGAAGCTTTTGGTAATTCAGTATCCGCAAGTAACGGTAATGCAACGCGTGGACCGCCGATAAACGTATGTACTGCAAAAGTAATAACACTCATAAATGCAGCTGCCCAAAAAATAATAATTTGCATGGTTCAATCCTTCTAACTAAAAATATCACTTACGGATTGTGTATAAAATCTCAAAACTGTTGCCACTTCTTTTAATTTCATTTTACCCAAATCCATAGCCATACTACCAGGTTGGGTCGTTTGGTGATGTAAGGGATATATGCTGTTCCAATCATTTGGTAGAATGAACAATCCACACGTTTGGTTCAATATATGTTCCAATATCCGATTCCAAACAAATGTTTATTGGCGTTAAAGCCCCCGGAACAACATATTCCATTGTCTCCGGGAAGATCATATCTGTCCACCTTTGCCAATCACCTACACTACCGGTAATTTCCATCGATTTATTGCAGACTTTTACAATTTTCCCACCAAGTTGTTCGTGAACTCGTATCCACGGGTCAAAAGAAAAACCATCACCATTTTTCCAATGAATATAATTTTCAATGGGGGTAAGGGGATATTTGCATTTATAGTTTGGCCTTACAGGTGCAATAAGGTTTACAAATTTCTTATTTTTTGCTATTTTTTGCATTATTTTTACAAGGTGATTGCTGATTCCTTTACCTTGAAAATCTGGTGCTACAGAAATGGATAACGCACAAAGAAAGTTGGGATTTACTTTTCTAGAAAGATTTGAAAAGCCATGGGTCATTGCCCAATCCCATCCTTCAGCAGGTAAATGGTTTAGTTCTTTTTCCCATAACAAGGGCAAACAATTCGCCGATGCGACAAGTTTCTTCGACTCTTTCTCTATTAGGATAAATTGATATTCAGGAAATTTTTCATACAGGGCCTCCCAATATTTATTTGCGACAGAATCATGCAGCATAAATTCCGGCCATACTAGGTCAACAATTTCATCAGAAATTTTCAGTAGATCTGACTGTTCATTGCCATTAATTATTTGAAAATTTGTAATATCTTAAACCTTTTTTAATTGTTATAAATGTTACGGAATTAGCTCCGCAATGTGCTTGACTAATTTATACTCATCTCGCTTTACTGATTCCTGTTTTATTGTACCTGTTAGCGAAGTCAGTAGCAACGAGGATCAGATGGTAGATTAATAACTTTTCCATATTTCAATTCTTTTATCTCTATAGCTTAAGTATAAATTATTTTCCTTAAAACATAATCCTACCACAGTTGAATCGGAAATCGTTTCTATCTCTGTAATATTGAAGTCATTATCTAAAATCATTAAAATATCAGTCAGTGTTGTATCCACTCCCAGCATAAAGAAGGACGAGTTATAATATGCCAAAGCATAAACTCCGTAGTATGTTGTATCAATAAAATTCAATTGAAAAATTTCATCTCTGCTAGATTCGATGGATATGTCTTTAGAAATAGTTCGAACCCTATATTGACTTAAAGTATCCAAATTTCGGTATAGTGCTAAAAGAGAATCATTTTCGTTTTGGTAAGCCAATCCGCAAGGTTGCCAATTTGTGGCAATCGTATCTGACATCATAAATGCTTTTTCACCGATCGGAGAGCATCTAATAATAAGGTATGAATTTTTAGACTGCAGATAAAGATCAGTTCCATCATTTGTGATTGCAAAGTAACCTTGACCATTCATGTCTAAATCGAAGCTATCTGAAATGTAGTAAACGCTATCTGTGTTCATTCCAAATTTTAGGAGGTCTATTTGTGAACCTGCATTTCCAGAAAGATCATAATTGGTAGAAAAGAAATGATCGTTTAAAAAAGTAATATCAGATATGTCATCATAATAAGTGTTTTTTTCAGTGTTTATGGTGAGCTTTTCCTCGCAGGAAAGAGAAAATATTGAAATAAGTATCACCACTAAATAATACTTATTAGTTATTTGATGTGAAATTTGCTTCATTATTCCTCTTGTCATTTAGTTTTTAAAACTACCTAACGGATTGCCATTCAGTGTGCGATATGTCAAACCGTGAAAATCATGTTAAGCATGTCCTCTGCAATAGCGTGCTAGATTGTCAAGAACGGTAATGATCAAATTTTGTATTCTACTCCTCAGTCACTTTTACGAAAACCACCTGGCTGCGTCTGGCATCTGAAGCCTTATGAATCAATTCAGATGGCTCCTCTGAATATTCCAGATCAATCGCATCCGCTTTTAGTGCGATAGAACCGGCTACGCTAACAGAAACTTCCCATATCCAGGATACTTCTGTTTCACCATCACAATCAAATTTGCTTGGTTCAAGTAATGATCTTTCAGTCGACACCTCAGCAACCCACCATATTGCAGCCAAGCCTTTATCATCACTGGCATTTACTGTGATATAGAATGGTTCGTTAATGCTAACCTTTGTTTTCGAAACCTCTATTTGCACTTCCGGAGCTCCTGGTGCTTCATCAGGGTATTGGGCTGGTAGACTATGGTTATAGTTATACTCGGTAGTATTTTCCCTTGTAAAAGACCTGTATGGATAATCCGGTTTTTTGCCCTTACTTGTTCTTGATTTAGTATTTTGCTTTGTGTTGCTTGAATAACCACTCTCTCTAACTATATAATTGGAGTGATAAACTTTCATTTCATATTCAGCAAAAGGTAGTAAAGCATAATAGCGACCGCAGCTTTTGGTACGAACGCTAATATTATATCCGGAGCTATTATTTCTGAATTCAATCCTAACATTTGCAAGTGGACTTCCGGAACTACCGTCGGTATTCTTTTCATATAGAACGCCTGAAACAGGTAACTTTGGATCTGTAACCTGATTAGATAGGATCAGTGAAAATAGAATTAACACTGATACAAAAAAATATTTCAGTTTATTCAAAGTTCGACTCATGCATATAATTAATTTTACTCTACTTCCAGCTAAAGCCAGAGATCTTCTAATCTGATAACCATTTGGTACTTGGATGCATCTATCATGTGTTGTACTATTAACATTACTCTAGATTTCATCTCGTCTTTCTGGTTTTTCTCTCCTCGCTGAATTGTAGTAATACTTGCGTTTGTTCAGATCAACTTGGGTTGATTTTCTTATCCTTTTTACCGGAATCTGTTTTTTCTTGAGGTGCCATTGTTGACGATTTATCTGCCGCAATTTCTCCTAGATATTTTGGTAGATCGATTCCCGCCATTTCTGCTACATCATGCAGAGGAGGCAGGCTTTTGATCAGTCCGGAAAGAAAGTTAGAGGTGGTTGTACCTTCTTTGCCACCTCCCGCGGAATCCCATACGGTCACTTTATCGATCTTAATGTTTCGAATGGCTTCCACCTGTAACTGTACGATCTGTTCAATTTTTTCGGTCATTAGCAGAGTGGCGGCTGACTTGGCATCCCCATTACAGCCTTGAACCAGATTGAGATAACCGGCAGCCTTGCTATCAAGTACTTGTCGAATTCCCTCAGCCTCAGCCTGATATTTGAGGAGAATGGCATCGGCCTGACCTTTTGCCTCACGACGGGTTTTCTCTGCCTCGGCTTCCGCAGCGATTTCAACCTTCCGTTTGTTGATTTCCTGACGAACCACTTCATCAGCGTTGAGTCGTTCCTGTTCGGACTTATATTGGGCTTTTTGAATTTCAACTTCGGCTTCTCGTTTAGCGACTTCGCCACGTTGCAGGGCTGCGGCTTGTTTTACAGCTAATTCGGCAACGGCATCGGCAATATCGGCTTTAGCGAGGTTTTCACCGTCAACGGCTTGGGCTTCCTGTTGTTGTACATATATCCGCTGATCTGCCTCAGCTTTTTTCTTACCTTTTTCTGATTCAGCTACATTTTCAGCGACTCGGACTTCTTTCACCTTGGTTGCTTCTGCTTCGCCGATAGCGCCTAATTTTTCCTGCTCAGCCACATCCACCTTAGCCTGATTGATTGCCTCTGCTGCTGCTTTCTTTCCAATGGAGTCAATGTATCCTGATTCGTCGGTAATATCCGTAATGTTAACGTTAATGAGGAAAAGACCGATCTTATTCAATTCCATTGAAACATTCTTTCGAATGGACTCCAAAAAACTTTCACGGTCCTGATTTATCTGTTCAATGGTCAAGGATGCCACCGTAAGACGCAATTGTCCAAAAATGATCTCCTTTGACATCTCCTCGATTTCATTCTGAGTCAGGTGAAGCAAACGTTCTGCAGCAGAGTTCATGACTTCAGGTACGGTGCTGATTCCCACTGTAAAAGTAGATGGAACATTGATACGGATATTTTGCAAAGAAAGGGCTTTCTGCAACGGAATGGGAATAGTCATTGGCGTGAGACTGATATATGCATAATCCTGTATCAATGGCCAGATAAGCCTTCCGCCACCATGGATACAATTCGCGGATTGCCCTATCCCGACTTTACCAAAGACCACTAGAATTTTATCAGACGGACATCTTTTATATCGGGACGCGAGAAACATGATGGTTGAGACCACCAGGATGAGAAATGCGGCAATAGGGTAAATCCAAAAATCAATCATAACAACTCCTTATTATATTATTATTTCAACCACAAGAACATTCGCGTCAACCCGAACGACTCGTATTGGTGCACCGGTGGGAACAGAAATTCCATTTATTTCAACGGCATCAAATTCACGAAGACGGTTTTGGAAATTAATACTGACTCTCCCCATCCCTCTTTCAGGAATGGTAAGGTACACGGTTCCGGTACTGCCTACTGAGTCAGACGTTTTAAGTGCTCCGTTGGATTGCAGACTGGCTGCACCCTTAAAGAGCTTGCCGATAATCCACACGGAAACGAATCCTGCAGCTACCGCTCCGACCATTGAAATGCTCGTTCCCACTTGACTTTGTCGGTAAAGTGCAAGTCCAACGAGGCCAAACATCATGAAAAATGCGGAAAGACCATGTAACGAGATTAAGCGAAAACCCACATCAGAATCCACGTGATCCGTATCAATATCCATATCGCCGTCAACACCAATATCTGAGTCGGCATCACCGCCCATGAATTGCATGACAAGTTTTATCAGAACGAAAAAACCGCCAATGATGGCACATATCAGGAAGAACATCTCCAACCCGTTAAAATCTGAAAAAGCATTTACCATGCTAATCTCCCATTTTTTGAAATAATTTCACTTTTGATTACTTAAAATTCATCTGTAAACGTTGGTCAATTTTGTACTTCACTATTTGTGTCCGATAGCCTGAACAAGTGAATGCTGCTCGGTGACTCTCATACAAGCGCTAATAGACGTATTAACAATGGTAAAGTCCGATTATGGAAACAAGCCCACAATTGACTGATTTCATTCCCTTGATATCAAGAATGTCCAAAGCAAGTGAAGCAATGGCTTTGCCTTTGTCTTTTTGTTGTAGTTCAACCATTTTCGCTTCTATAATTTTCGTATTTCCGTTATAAACCGTGTGAGGTCTGTTTTAATAGAATATACTCAATCGACTGTATTAAAGTTAAGTTTTCTTTTAGATACAGCCAAACCGAAAATAGACTGACTCTTTCTGTGTGTAATTCCCATTTTATAAGCACTGTGATTGCTTATGATCGATGAGTCCCTCGACAAGCTCGGATTACCACCTGTAGAATTACGCTGCTTACATTTCGATTCCTCTTGATGCAGCTCTTCTCCTTTCTTCTTTCTTGCTTCTATCGTTTTTCTTCCTCCTTAATTTTGTTATCTTTCTCTTTTTATTACATTTATTTGTTTGAAATATCAATTTTGCTTTGTAAATTTTTTTGGCAGTACAGAGTAAAATAATTAAAATTACTGAAATAAATAGTGATAATATGACCAATATAATTTTAGTATTTTATTCATCTGTAAAAAATACCCACTTCATGAGTGCTTTTATTTAGCATTCATTAACAGATGTGTGGGTTACAAAAAGGGGAGGAAATGTTAAAAATTAAACTATTAATCATTCTATTTACCGTTACGCTAGCCATAGCACAATCCGTCCAGGCGCTCGTTAAACAATCCTTACAAAGAACACCAATTCACGAACCAACTGTGAATTCAGGGTTCACCTCTTCCGGCGAACCTGGACGGATTTTAAACTACGCCAATCGAAACACCACCCAGTTCACGCTGATGGATTCTTCCAAAAATGGATATGGGATGATAAGTTCAAACACACGTCCATTATCTGTATCTTCCAGTGGATGGGTGCTTGGGTATCGGCAGTGGGCTGGTGAATCAGGTACCGCCGGTCAGATCGGTGCCGCATTTTCTTCAAATGGTTTAAATTGGACAACATATATAAACCTGAATCCCGGTTTCGGAACGGGAAGATATCCAAGTACCCTGGGTACCCCGGAATATCCCTATGTATTCTGGAACGAATCCACCCAGGGAGACGGTGGCATTTACTATGCATTTGATGAGCTTGGCTGGGATGGTGGTTCATGGTCATCTCCTCAAAACATTGATGGATTATGGAATTCCAATAATGACCATTGGATTCTATCTCCGGATTATTCGTACGATGCAGTGAATGATGAGCATATTTTCAATGTTATTTCAAATTACTGGAGCAGAGATAATATATGGATATTTCACGGTGAAACCTATTTTGACGGCATCGTCATTTTTGGTAGTGAAACCATGATCATTGATGATACCAATGACCTGATCGGTGGAGATGAAGAAGGTTCTCGTATCTTAAAAGAGCCGAGAGAAAATGGAAATCCAAAGGTCACCATCTAAAATTCTTATACCCAAATTAGATTTAAATTGATGGAAGAGAAGGGCTTGTTCTTAGGCTAAGAGC
>JABMOW010000005.1 GCA_013204025.1 Fidelibacterota bacterium
CATTGCCAATGGAATGCTGAAACCGAAGCCTGTGAATTTGGAATGGGCGGTGGAATGGACTTTGATTATTGTCCTGAATTACTCGACGAGGACACCTGTGACGCATCTGAAAATTGTCTATGGAATGCCGACTCGTTGGTCTGTGAATTCGATTTTGGTGATGGCTGGAGTTTTGACGACTGTGCAGATTTAACAGTTGACGAGTGTGACTCTACCATGCATTGCCAATGGAACGATGAAACCGAAGCCTGTGAATTTGGAATGGGCGGCGGAATGGACTTTGATTATTGTCCTGATTTGCTCGACGAGGATACTTGTGCCGCATCTGAAAATTGCCTGTGGAATGCTGATTCTCTCACTTGTGAATTCGATTTCGGTGGTGGCTGGGGTGGCGGTGGTTGCCATGAACAGTGTGCCGAATTAACCCAGGAAGATTGTGATCTTGCTGAATTTTGTGAATGGGATGCAGACGGTAGTGTATGTGATTCAATGTTTGGTTGGGGCGATGATGGCGACAGTCTAGGATTTCACTGGGGCTGGGGCAATTGGAATTGGAATGAGAGTGGATATGATCAAGGTGACATCAATGTGGATTATTCCATTGACGTTCTCGATGTAGTTTTTGATGTTGGATTTATTGTTCAGACCTCCGACCCCACCGATTTTCAATTCTGGGCTGGTGATTTTAATAGTGACCTGACGTTGAACGTTTTAGATATCGTCACCCTAGTAAACGGTATTCTGGCAGAAAGAAGTTCCTTCGAACCTGCATCTGCCACGATGAACGGTAATCAGCTTGTTCTGGACGGAGCGGTAGGCGGTATTCAGTTCAGAGGAAAGTTGACGTCCCCTGTTTATGGTGATGATATTCTGGTTACCGGAAATGGAATTAATCTCATTTATAATTTAAATGGGGCTATTTCCACCCAATCACTGACATTTAATCAAACGCCTTCTGATTTGATCATAGCGTCAAGAGATGGTCAGTTGGTTAATGTAACCGTTACAGATGAATATCGTATTCTAGAGGCGTATCCAAATCCATTCAACCCCAGTACGAATATTCAGTATCAAGTGAACTTATCCGGATCGGTTGAGATCACCGTATACAATTTGATGGGTCAGGGAATAGTGACGCTTGTTGATCAAAATATCGAGGCAGGGAATTACTCCGTCGTTTGGAATGGCTTTGACTCAAATCATATTGCCGTACCTTCTGGAGCCTATCTGGTTAGAATGACCCAATCAAGTGGGTACTCCAGCCAGATGATTACACTTCTAAAATAGTACTTCAGTACTTCTATCGATGAAAAAAAGGGCTGTCCAGCAATGTGATAGCCCTTTTCATTTTATAAAACAGAAACCGTTTTTTATCTATTCGCAAATTATAAACGAATTAGCTCCTGATCGATTTCTAAATATTAGACCCTGACAATCCATTCCATTAATTCCGTTTAGATGGCAAACTTTATTTGGAGTAGAATGATGTCTCTTGAAATGGTGGAGTATTTTATCGGAGTAGACGGTAGATTCGGTATGAAACGATAAGTAGGTATATGCCAGCACCGATAGCGCCGAATGCCAGTAAACCAATGATCAGTTCTTTTAAGAGCATGATTAAAAAGCCTGCAACTATAAATCCCAAGCCGATTTTTGCTACCGGTATCCAAGATTTGTGAAAACTTGGACTAAAATTCCGTGAAAATGAATTGATGTCAAATTGAATCATAATATCCTCTGATTATAATAGCTTAAGGACAAATAACCTGCCGGAATAGTTGTTATGTCAGGCTGGCAGGTAATCTAACCCTGAACAGATATGTAATAATACCCGGATTCATGACTGTTTTGAATTAGACTAAATGTTTAAGAAGAACAAAATATGATTCGTATGACGGGAATTCAACTCCAGTTTACAACAAGTGGATATTCCATCATCACAAAAACAAAATCCTATAGTCACTCAGATCATTCTCACTAAATTAATCCACAAACATTTAAGTTGAAAAAACGGATATTATTATGATGTACAGATCAGCCATTTTTCTCATTGTGTTCTCTCTATTTCAAATGGGATGCAACACAGCTCAAAATGCCACGGTCCATTCTCCAAATGGGCGATTGGAGCTTAACACCCGAACAAGCGAGGGGATACTTGTCTATTCTATAAAACGGGATGGTCAGGAGATCGTTCATCCCTCCCGGTTGGGTTTTTTGTTCAAACAGCAGACGGGATATGCAGATAATCTCACCATCACTGGCATGGCCACAACAAGTATCAATGATACCTGGGAACAACCTTGGGGCGAAGAAAGGTTTATAAAGGATCATTATAACGAACTCACTCTAAATCTGAAAAATACAATTGTGGATGGTGTTAAAATGTCTGTCATTTTCCGGATGTACGATGACGGTGTGGCATTTCGATATGTTATCCCTGGTTCTGAACAGTTTGTTATGACTGATGAGCTGACTGAATTCGCTGTCGGATCGAATCCTGAAGCATGGTGGATGAAAGCCTACCAGTGGAACCGTTATGAGTATCTTTACGAGCACACAACATTGTCTGAAATTGATACTGTTCACACACCGCTCACCATGAAAGTTTCTGATGATCTGTACCTTAGCATTCATGAAGCGGCACTTACTGATTATTCCAGCATGTCTCTGGAGCACACCGGTCAAAATGTATTAAAATGTAATTTGTATCCTTGGGCGGACGGCTCAAAAGTAAAGGGACAGTTTCCGCTTATGTCGCCTTGGCGTACTATTCAGATTAGTGATTCAGCCGGTGGATTGATAACGTCATATCTGATCCTGAATTGCAATGAACCCAACGCTCTTGGTGATGTATCCTGGGTAAAGCCAGGAAAATATCTGGGTATCTGGTGGGGAATGCATTTGGGAACCTATACCTGGCAAATGAGCGAACATCATGGAGCCACAACGGAAAATGCACTGAGGCATATCGACTATGCAGCTGAATATGGGTTTGACGGAGTACTGATTGAAGGATGGAACCAGGGCTGGAACGCAGACTGGTATAAAGATGGGAATGTGTTTAGTTTTACCGAACCTTTTCCGGATTTCGATCTAAATGCAGTGACCGATTATGCTCTACAGAAGGACGTAAAGATCATCGGACATCATGAGACTTCTGCAGCTATTGGCAATTATGAAGTTCAGGTAGATGACGCTTTCAGGCTGTACAAGAGTAGAGGCATCGATGCGATTAAAACCGGTTATGTGGGCCACGGAACTGATATCGTTCCAGTGGGGGGAAAGCCCGGGGATCGCGAATGGCATCATGGTCAATACATGGTTAGACATTATCGGAATATCGTGGAAAAAGCCGCAACATACAAGATCATGTTGGATGTCCATGAACCGATCAAACCGACGGGTATCCGACGGACATATCCGAATATGATGACACGCGAAGGTGCCAGAGGTCAGGAATACAATGCTTGGAGCGAAGATGGGGGGAATCCTCCTGATTACACGACGATCATCCCGTTCACAAGGTTGTTGGCAGGACCCATGGATTTCACACCGGGCATTTTCGATCTCACATTCGAAAAGGCAGGACGCGCCAATAATCGGGTGAATACGACACTTGCTAAGCAACTGGCTTTGTATGTGGTCATTTATTCTCCTTTGCAAATGGCAGCTGACTTACCGGAAAACTATGTAAATCAGCCAGCCTTTCAGTTCATAAAGGATGTACCTGTTGATTGGTCAACTACACTGGTACCTCATGCAGCAATCGGGGATTTCATTACGACGGTGAGAAAGGATCGGAACAGCGAGGACTGGTATGTTGGAAGTATTACCAATGAAAATGAGAGAGATCTAGTTTTGGATCTTTCCTTCCTCGATACAGACCGGACATACAAGGCAACTATCTACACAGATGGAACTGACAATCATTGGATGCACAATCCATATCCTGTAGATATTCACACTTTGCAGGTTGACAAAACGAAAACACTCAAACTGCATCTTGCTGCGGGCGGTGGCACCGCTATACGCCTGACTCCGACTAATAAATAATGATAAAATAAGAAGGATAGTATGATTACAATATCAGTACTGACATTTATTCTTGCGACGGCATCAGTAGCTTTCCTCACATACTTTTTTGTTATCCGTTTGAAGAAATCGGATATCGCAACAGAAGAATATTTTACCGGCGGACGTTCACTAGCATGGCCTGTGGTTGCCGGATCTCTGCTTCTGACCAATCTGTCAACAGAGCAGTTGGTAGGATTGAATGGCTCGGTATTCGGAGATCAAAATCTGGTGGGGATCGCTTGGGAGGCTTTGGCTGCTTTTGCCATGATCGCCACTGCCTTGGTGTTTCTGCCACGATACCTGGCCAGTGGGTTTACCACAACACCATCCTTTTTAGAGAAACGGTTTGATAAGACTACGCGATCGATGGTTTCCGGATTGTTTTTATTCGGATACATTACCGTCCTGTTACCTGTGGTGCTGTATACCGGTTCACTTGCACTTATTGGGATGTTTGATCTTAATATTCCCCTTTGGATGGTCGTCCTCACCATCGGACTGATCGGAAGTGGTTATGGGATCATCGGCGGTTTGAAAACTGTAGCGGTCAGTGATACGATCAATGGTGTTGGATTACTCATTGGTGGATTGGCAATCCCTATACTAGCATTGATAACTCTGGGCGACGGTTCGTTGATTGCGGGACTGCATACATTGGTGACTGAACGACCACATTCTATGGCAGCATTGGCGATCACGAATAGCGATCATCAGGTTGTCTCCGTTCCGTGGCCGACTCTACTTACGGGAATGATGTTTATCCAGATATTCTATTGGTCAACAAATCAGGTAATCGTCCAAAGAGCGTTGGCTGCTAAAAGCCTGTCGGAAGGACAAAAAGGTGTTCTGTTTGCATCCGGGATGAAGCTGATCGGTCCGTTAATGCTTTGTCTCCCCGGGATTATCGCTTTACATCTGACCGATTTGGATATCGCCAAAAATGATCAGGTTTATGGAGCAGTCGTGCGCTATGTTCTTCCCGGATGGTCTCTTGGTTTATTTGCAGCTGTACTTATGGGATCAATACTGAGTTCCTTCAATAGCGCATTGAATTCGGCATCCACGCTATTCTCATTGCAGTTCTACCGTGGTTACATTCGGCCATTGGCTTCTGATGAACAGGTGGTCTCATTCGGAAAACGCTTCGGTATTATCGTCGCAGTATCATCCATGATCATTGCACCTTTGCTGGCACATGCTCAATCCATTTTTGAATACCTGCAAAAAATAAATGGATTATACAGCGTTCCGATCATTGGAATATTCCTCCTGGGGATCACAACTAAAAAAATACCTGCAATAGCCGCCAAAATCGGAATGATCATTGGAGTCATCAGTTATGCATTCTTTACATTCGTTCCTATTTCGGGTGTACCGGATTGGTTGGCAAACGGCGATGGGAATCTGCATTGGCTGCACGGATATTTCATCAGCTTTTTGGCATCGATCTTGACGATGCTGATCATCGGATACTTGAAGCCCAAGTCTGCCGAAGAGATTGCTGTTAGTGAGGTTTCAGTACCCGCTCCGGTGGACATGACTCCGTGGAAATCTGCCAAACGTGTTTCGGGATTTATCGTTTTGATCACTATCTTGATTTATATCGGTCTGACCATCATCGCAAAATGATCCAACCGGAAGCATAAACGAAAAGGGGACAGAATTCCCTACATTCCATAAAATATAAAAGCCCTCAATTGAGGGCTTTTATGTTGAATAGATAAAACTTGGATTCTAGTCAATTCAAATCGTTAACTCCACCCCTACAATTTTATTCTATGGCGAATGTAGTGAAGGATGGATATCCTGTTATTCCACAGGTCAGGAAATCCAACTCTTAATTTCCGGCTCTGTTGGAAATTTATCCGTGCTGAATTTTGAAAATACTAAATCCCCGTCAATGGTGACTTCAAATGCACCGGTTCGTGGAGGCTCAGGATTCCCTGTGACGATTGCTGATGGTTGGACTTTCTTGATGATGGTTGACACACGGTCAAATTCCGGTTCGTATTTTCACTTGATGCAAAATTCGATGATGATATTCATTTTATCTCCAAAATGGTCAGTTATTTATTCATTGAGAACTGGAAATATTAATCCCGAGTCACCGATAAAAACCAAAGGGAATTCAAACTAAACGTGTGTCTCAAATACAATTACTTGTCTCCTTTATCAAACGTCAGTCGATATCTGGCGTGCCGATCGTTTGGTTTTTCAAAAGTAAATGTATCATTTGATTCAATGGGATGGTTTATTAGAAACCAGGATTTCATCCCTTTGATAATATTTCCTTCCGTGGTCAGATGGGTCTGAATATTTCCCACGTTGGTTTCCAAAATGAAATCATTGAGCGATGGGGGAAAGAAGAAGCGGTAATCTGCTGGGACATACAATCTGCTGTACATGTTCATTGTCAAGGTATCTGCGGGCACAGTGAAACAAACTTTCTTGATCTCATGAACCTGCTGATCCCACAGAGTAGTCTGTGAATCATTTGCGTCTTCACGGATGGATATTTCAATTTCATCACAATTATCCAATTTCATCTTATCGGCAATGATTTTTGGAAGGCGAATATAATGATATCCTTTAATTTTTGCGATCTGGACTCTGAAAAATTTCATGATCTTTCATTTTTTCTGGAAGAAATTAAAAAGAATAATCGTCTTAACCAAGAACAAATAGGGTGGTACCGTGTATTCGCAGATTGACAAAATAACGCCATATCTCCTCAAAAAAGTGATTCAGCAAGACTCTCTCGCCATGCGTAGATTTGTTGAAATTAGCGAAAGAATCATCTATGGCGCCATCCACCAGTTTAATGGATTGGACCAACATGAAATCGCGGATTTGTTTCAGACTATCTATCTGAAGTTGTTCGAAGATGACATGCGACGGATGAAACTTTGGAAGGGAGATTCGGAATTCAGTACGTATCTGTACCGCATCGTACTCAATCTGGTAAAAGATTATCTGGGCTCCGCCTATTATCAGAAATTCACCCGGACCGATACAATGCAGGATGATCGGGAAGATGGCCGGGGGTCCAATCAGGCAGTGGCTGATAATCCTGAACCGGACTTTATCCTCGAAACCATTGAAGTCGCTGTATTGATATCTCAATTACGCGATGTTGAAAAAACCATCATTCATTATTATTATTTTGACGGCTACAAAGAACGGGAGATTGCAAAAATGCTGGATTTCCCACTGAATACCGTCAGCAGTATTAAAAACCGGGCGCTGAAAAAAATGAGAACTCATTTGGAAAAAGATCGTCCGTAAATAAGGATTTATTATGAATATTGAAACCATACTCAATCGCATCAGACAAAATTCCGCACAAACCGGTAAAGGAAACGAGATCACTGAATCGGATATCCTCAAGTTTGCAGAAGACCGATTGGAGCATCATCGGGTGAGCATCATGAATAGGTATCTGGTGGATCATCCTGAAATCGCAGAAGAAATACAAATTCTTCGCCGAATGGTATTAACTAAACCGGAGATGACTCCAACGGCACATCTTCATACGAAGGTGCTTGACACACTGGGATTATCATCTTCAGGTTTGATGGACATTGTCCTGAAAAAGGTAGGCGGGATGTTAAAAATTATCAAAGGTCAGGATCATGCGGTAACTCTTTCTACGCAATTGGTGACCCGAAGCGGAGGTGATGACGAACTGATATTCCAGTCAGAGAAATCCCCGTATTTCATTCTGTGTCACATTGAGCACAGGGACGAACCACCGTCATTATATTTCAGCCTGAAAACAAAAGATAACGCGCATGTGAATAATGGTCGGTTCCGAGTGAGAAAAGGGGAGCGTCACATTTTTGAGATCGTCACCGATAAGATGGGGATCACCACTCCGCAATCTGTCGAAGATGGCAATTATGAGATCGACGTGGAGGTGAACAAAGAAAAACTGGGGACCATCAATTTGAGCATTCAGGGGTGAGGAATGCTTTACACTAATGTTAGTTCACGATCGAGTTTGACTAACTTTATTCTACATATTATCATTTGTTTGCCTTTATGAATCTAGTTTGTGCATCCAGCATTCGACGTCCATAGTAGCGAGTGTTAGATGCTACGACGTGCAAATCTATCTACCTCTACAAAAATATCATCGATATATTGGTGTAAAAAATAATCTGTTGTTTCTTCCAAAATTGCACCACCAAATAATTGAGATGAGTGCTTCTTAGGACTTATATCTATTGATGATTTCCAATAGTGATGTAATAAAGCGGGTAGATTGTTTTTCTTGTGATAAACCAGCTCTATAAGATGCTCATAATTATCAATAGACATAATCCCATATTTATAACGATAATTATTTAAAATATGGCTTTCATCTTTAATCCTGAATTGGTTTATTAATTCAGGTAAGTAGAACAATGATCCAGATATAACAACAAGGCAATAAATATTTTCGCGCGGAATTTTATTTATAATTTTTTGCCACTTTGTGTATTCTGGTAGTTCGGCATATAAATCATCAATTTTACTTGGTAATTTTTTAAATGCTTCATATATCCTCTGCATATCTTGATCTAATGAATCTGACATTGGAGATAGTTTCGTATCAAGACTGACTTTTTTTGATTTGACCTCAATGCCAATCATTGCATTATTTGCCTCGTCAATGATTACTAAATCGATTCCTCCTGCTTGTACATTATTTTTTTGATATGATATTTCAGGAATGAAAATAAAACCATCTAACCGACTTGATGTCAAAAACTGAACGTATTTTTCAAAGACACCTCCAAAAGTATCGTTAAACTGGTTTGAAGGAAATAAATCTTGCATTTCGAAATGAATAAATTTTTCTATCGAAGCGTCAAAATATCTAATATTCGGTACTAAATATTGATCATTTTCAAACTTTAATATTGGATATCTCTCCAACGGGCATAACCTTAAACTAATACTCCCTTTCTTATAGGTAGCTTTATTTTGGAGATCACTTAGATGTGTCGGTGTCCTAGAAGTAAGTGCTAGATACTTATTAATCATTTCTTCGTTTAAAACATCGCTATCAGCAAGAATTAGACTTGATGAATTAAAAATAAATTTATTTCTAAATGGTACTAAATATTCTATCAATCTAAACAGTATTTCAAAAATAAAATCATTTGGCTCCTCTAATTTTTGAATTTTCGCAACAACACTATTTACAAAATCTGATTTCAATTTTATATATTTATTATATAGTATCATATAAAATGCAAATATAACAAAAGTAATAATTAAGTAATCCTTCACAGTTATTCCATTTTGATTTTCAAATACTTTTGGAATATTAACATAATTTGTTTTATATCTATTTTTTAAATAATTTTCCTCTTGTTTTGGTATTAAATCATATAAAAGATATGCACGTGCCATGTCTGTTGATATTCTGCTTCTTTGGTATGGGAATTGCGCATTGGCAATTTTTGAGATGACCGTTAACAATATTAAATTGGAATCAACTGAGTCTCCATCAGGGAAATCAAAAAAAGTGGCTTCACTTAAGTAGTTAAATAGCTTTGGTAAAGAACGGCTTCTTATTATATCCGTTTTATAATTACGTGCATTTGAACTTAAAGTAGCTTTTGTTAGCATCGAAATACGTTCAAAATGTAATCTATGCGCAAATATATTGTCTTCCTCGAGTGAATTCATGAAGTATTCAATACATGATAGCTGCGAACAAAAGCACCAAATATCGGGCGAGTTGTATCGATTTAATAATGATATAGAATTAGAAAAATATTGCTGTGCTGTCCGTTCGTCCATTTTATTTCTTTTTAATAATTAATATCAAAGCATCTAACTAATAATTGTACCGAACTTTTAATTAATAAAACTTATAAATGTCGATAATAATTTCATGTTGAAATTAGTGATAATGGTATACCACAGAGACAATTTTTTGAATATTCCTCTACTACAAAGTTTTATTACCTCACATAAAATTCCAGAATTTAATTGATAAGTAATACTGGATTCCCTAATCAATGGTCATCCGTCAGATTATTTCTGGAATCATGTCTAGTCCGTCAGTTAATATTAGACCATGATTCGCCTTGAGGTTCAAAAAATTGATAATTCGCGGCTCCGGATAAATCTGTATCAGGATTCCGAAACTTCTTTAGTTGCCAACAAATCACGTAAAACCTGATACTGAATCGAAACGTCCCCTTCCCGAAGCCAGGCTAAAAGTTGGCGTTCATATATCACGTTTAGAGATTTTTTCATAGTTTTTGATACCATCCCAGCGAGTGCGTGTCTATCATTCAAAACGGTTATATCAATTAATTTAACATCTTTCTCAATGCACCAATTGAGATAATATTACATATGTTTTCTATAAAAGCAATATTTTCAGGATTCCCGCTAGCTAATGAGCTACGAAGGATTATTGGCATCAGATCCAGATCCTCGGCGCCTTTAAAGGTTGAAAGAACACAACCTTCGGCAGAAAAGCCTGTGATTATTACCGTGTCTACTTCGAGGCTTCGAATTGTTTCATTAAGTGAAGTTTTATTGAAAGCATTTCCATATGTTTTATGAATATGGCGATCAGAAGTAACTATATCTAACTCTTTTGGTAGTTCAAATCCATCTTCTCCAGGAAATAGTCCATCCTCTTCATCCAAGTGTTGAACACAGATGATTGGTAACTCTTTTTCTCTAAATAATGATATCGCGGCATTTATGTAGTCCATTGCTTCATTGAGGGATTGTTTTGTTTTTTGGCTGTATTCAAAGAATTCTTTTTGTACGTCAATTACTAATAACACAGGTTTCATTTTGATATCCTTATTTTTTAGGAAATTTATTAACTCGTGATTCCCTTCGCACAAATGTTAATGCTAATGTAAAAATAATTTGATCATTTTATGAAGATTAATTTTCTATTTAGCTGTTTTCAAAAATTTTATTATCAGGACAAACCAAAATTCTCCATAACATTCTCTATCGTCGATTGATTATCTCTGGAATCATGTTCCGTCCGTCCTCTAATATTAGACCATGATTCGCCTTGAGGTTCAAAAAATTGATAATTCCCGGCTCCGGATAAATCTGTATCATGATTCGGAAACTCCTTCAGTTGTCAAAACATATCAGACTGTAGATTTGCAGGGGATTGAAACCCTTTTAAAAGAAGTGACGGTTCAGATTCCCCGGCAGTTCACTCGCACCGGCGCTGATATTGAACTGTACGAACAATTAAAAACCAAATCCATCACCCTATATCAGGTCATTCTTGGAGATTTGGGAAAGATCCTTCGCAAACTCTGCCAACCTACATCACCGATCCCGTTAAACATTCTCCTGGACGATGAGGTGAATTTTATCCCTTTTGAGATTCTGCATACAGGAGATCATTTTTTATGGGAAGGATTTCTGATCACACGACAGATTGCTGCGTCATCAGGGGTGGACGAGTTGCCAACTGTTAAAAACAAACGTATAAAAAAAATGACACTGGTGGGGAATCCTTCTGACGATCCCAAGCTGGAACCGACGGTACGAAAAGAATTATACTCCATCGCTGGAATTTGGGAGGATGAACTGGATATTTCAGGTCCGCATTTCGGTGGGACGACATCGCGGTATCGATTAGCCGAACTTATGTCGGGAGCAGATTTATTTCACTTTTCCGGGCATTATGAACGTCCGTCCGATGGTGAAGGTCCGCAGGATGGTTGGCTGTTGAGGGACGGGACAGTCTTCTCCGAAAAGGATATTTCTTCGATCCAGAACCCTCCGCAATTTCTGTTTAGTAATTCCTGTGGCGATTTATCAGCGCTTCAGTCAGGCGGGTTCATTCGCGCACTACTTCATTCCGGAGTCAGGTGTGTAATCTCTACGATTGGGACTGTCCCTACGAAGCAGGCATCTTATTTTAGCACCTTGTTTTACGTCGCACTTCAAGAAGGAAAATCTGCCGTTGAAGCGATCAGTGCAGCTCGAAAATCACTGGTGACCCGGTTTGGAATATCGGATATTTCCTGGATGTTTTATAGTCTTTATGGGGATGGTGGATTTACAATTCGATTGTCTAAAACAATCACGATCGGGAAATACCGGAACCGCATTAAATTGGCGTTAATCGGTGCTGCCATTCTGCTGGGAATATTTATGGGAAAAACCGGACTTGAATTGATCAAAAACCGGGAAGTCCGGGTAACCTCCTCACCTGCGAGCATCCGTTTGAAAGTGAACGGAGAGCTTCTGGGTTTCACTCCTTTTACCACCACGATATCCTCGATGGATGAAATCCAATTAATTACCGAAGGTTATGATACTGCCCGCTACCATTTGAAAAAAATCCATGGCACTTGGCAGGGCAATCAAGCAGATGCACCGGATTATATTTTATCCCGCGGTCAATTATCACCCACGCATATTTCTGAACCGGGACTTTTGCACGTGAACCTAGTACCAACATTGGTGCACGAACTTATTTTCGAAAATGTGGGTAAGTCCCAAATCATGATTCAGGGTATTTCCGGTGAATTGACGGGCAAGACTTTCAAACTGGCAGTAGACGGCGAATCCTACCGCTTTATCATATCACAAAATGGAGATGTTTTTGATAAACTTCTAGAGGTGAAAGAAGATACAGTCATCGATGTTTCCATGATCTCTACGACTTGGCAAAAGAACCGATTTAGGTAGGGCAAATAAAAAGCCCCACAACGCATCCGCTGCAGGGCTTTCATGTGCGGGGTTATTTGCTAAGTTCAGAGTGTCTCTGTGAGTTCCGGTTTATGATCATCCGGTTCTGATAGTTTTTCAACCAATATGAATGATTTTTTGGCTAGCACAACTCCAGTTTTCGATTGGATTTCAACATCCCACGCGCCTAACCAAATTTTGTCCAGCCTTTTTGTACTCCATGTGCGCCAGGTGTGAGAAGCGCCAACCTGGATAGGAACTCTCGCAACTTCCTCTCCTTGGAATTTATACACGTGAACGATGGTGTCCTGAACTGATGAGTTCACTACGGTGTGCGTGAAGACCTTCCCAAGACTCAGGGGAACCAATGTTAACTCATCTACCGGATTTCTTTCAGATACAGAGCTGGTGAACGTGAAGCGAACAATCTCGGGAAGTACTTCAGGTTCCGTAGCTGAAATTGTAGATGAATCCGGTTGATTTTCGGTGGGTTGAATCGGACTTTCATCAATCGTTACCTCGGTTTTTTCAGGAGAAGATTCGGTATTTAACTTAGGGTATTTTTTTACCGATCTTTCAGTCATCGGGATGGCCTGTTTTTTCGTATTTTTCGTGTACGATTTTGACGATTCGGTTTTAGTGCACGCATTTGCCATGAGTAGTGTGATGATGACCACTCCGATAGCAAAACTGATTTTTTTAATAAACGTTAAATTAGAGGTCATTGTTATTCCTTTCTGGATTTGTTCTATTGACGGTGACATTTTGTATTTTCTTGCAAATCACTCAAACTATCATTCAAAAAGATGTAATTTTTAGGTCATGACATTCTCTAAAAAACCTAACTGCAAGGAGATCTATTATGTCTCAAGGATTTGAATTTCGCCCGGGGGAAATAAACATACCAAAAATTCCCATAAAAAGAGTAATTGCATTCGGGGCAATCATTCTATTAGTCATTATTCTGGCTTCCTCATTTTATACTGTCGGTACCAACGAAAATGGAGTGGTACTGCGATTTGGAAAATACTACACAACCACCATGCCTGGATTGCATTTTAAGCTCCCATATGGAATTGATACAGTCTATCCGGTTGAGGTTGCATATCAATTCAAGGAAGAATTTGGATTCCGTACAGTGTCTGCTGGTGTTCGTACTCAATATGCCAAAAATAGTTTTGAAGCTGAATCCTGGATGCTGACTGGAGACCTTAACATCGCCGAAGTCAAATGGATTATCCAATATAAAATCATTGATCCGGTGGCATATTTATTTAATGTCCGGGATGTGAGGAATACCATCCGGGATATTTCTGAGGCAACGGTTAGATTGATTGTCGGGGATAGGTCGTTCCATGAAGCGTTACAGTCAGAAAGAAAAAATATCGCTGATCTTGCAAAAATTCACATGCAGAAAATCCTCGATAAATATGATGCAGGTATTTCCATTCAATTAGTCCAATTACAGGATGTACATCCACCTCAACCTGTAGCGGATTCATTCAATGAAGTAAATCGCGCAAAGCAGGAGCAGGAAACCGCAGTCAACGAAGCCCGGCAGGCATATAATAAAGAAATATACTATGTGCAGGGTGAGGCGCAAAAAATGCTGAACGAGGCGGGAGGATATGCAATTGAACGTGTGAATAATGCACAAGGTGACGTTGCTATGTTCGCAGCTGTGTTGGTAGAATATGAAAAAGCACCACAGATCACGCGGGATCGGTTGTATCTGGAAACGATGGAAAAAGTCCTATCGAAAATCCCCGATAAAGTGGTGGTGGATGCCAAACTTGAAGGTGTCCTTCCGTTGTTGAATCTAAATCAGGGAGGACAAAAGTAATGAAACAGTACATTGCACTAATTATAATCGTTGCGGGTATTATTCTATTTTCCGGGTCGGTCTTTATCATTGACGAATCAGAACAAGCGATCGTGATCCAGTTCGGCAGACCCATTGGAGAATCTATTACCGATGCAGGAATGCACTATAAAATGCCCTTTGTACAGGAAGTTCTGAAATTCGATAAGCGGCTCATGGAATGGGATGGTGAAGCAAATGAAATCCCTACCAAAGATAACAAATATATTTTCATTGATACATTTGCCAGATGGCGGATTTCCGATCCGCTTCGATTTTATAAATCAGCGAAGAATGAATACATGGCGCAATCTCGGCTGGATGACATCATTGACGGCGCGGTGCGAGATGAAATATCCAATCGCGTTATGCAGGAGATCATCCTTTCTACCACTCGGGAAATGGTCATTCGTGATATTGAAACTGTAGACGAAACCATGGAGCAAAGTGAAAATGTTCAACCGGATGAACATGAAGGCGCCCGTCTGGACATCATCAGTGAAATTCTTGCCGCAGTTACATCCAACCTGACTGATTTGGAGATGGGGATTGAGGTCATCGATGTCCAATTGAAGCGTATCAATTATAATAAACAAGTTCGGGAAAAACTATTCAACAGGATGATTTCAGAACAGAGTCGGATCGCTGAGAAATATCGTGCACAGGGTCAGGGGCAAAAGCAGGAGATCATGGGATTGCAGATTCAGCGTAAAAAAGAAATCTTATCCGATGCCTATCTGAAATCGCAAAAGATCAAAGGAGAGGCTGATGCCGAAGCCGTAACAATCTATGCTGAAACCTACGGACAGTCTGAAGAGTTTTTCAATTTCATCCGGACGTTGGAGACCTATGAAAAAACGTTGGATTCTTCAACAAAATTGATATTATCAACTGACAATCCATACTTGAAATATTTGAATAAGAAATAATCACAAAATACGGGGTTATTTCCTCAAAAAAATAATGTGAATGCATTTCGTGTGAATTTCAGTTAATATTACATGTAGATTGTTCAGGAAATTAATAATGTTACTGTAGCTTTATTGGCTCTGAATTATGAAATGCATCTCTTTATAACCATATAATTATTATATCAGGTTTCAGTGCTAATTCCCCAA
>JABMOW010000120.1 GCA_013204025.1 Fidelibacterota bacterium
GGTAAACTACGTATCTGTAACCGGCATCAGTAATGTAACAGGCATTATTAATCCCATCAATCGTGTGGCAAAACTGGCACACCAGTATGATGCTATGGTCGTAGTAGATGCGGCGCAACTGGCAGCGCATGTCCCTATCAAAATGAGCGGCAACACAGATCCTGATATGGATGTTGATGCTTTGTTGTTTTCAGGACATAAGACTTATACCCCGGGATCTCCAGGTGTAGTCATCGCCAGAAAATCAATATTAGCAGGAATGGAACCAGAGGAAGTAGGCGGTGGTATGGTGGATCGCGTCTTCCCTGAAAACTACATTGTTACGAAAAAATTCCCTGATCGGGAAGAAGCCGGAACCCCCAACATTATAGGTGGCATTTTGCTGGGAGCAGCTATTGAAATTTTAGATAGAATTGGAATGGAGGTGATTCTCGAGGAAGATCAGATGCTAACAAATATGGCTCTGAAAGAAATGATCGATATGGATGATGTAGTGATTTATGGTGAGACCGATACGTGTACATGTCCTCGAGCGGGTACCATTTCATTCAATATCAAAAATATGAACCACGGACTGGTGGCGGCGGTTTTGAATGACTATTACAATATTGCCGTTAGAAATGAATGCTTCTGTGCCCATCCCTACGTGGAAAAAATGTTGCTACTCACTCATGTAGCGCAGATCAAAGATGCCCAACAGCGAAATGTGGTGGACTGGCACGCAGAGCCCTGGATGGGAATGGTCCGCGTCAGCTTCGGGATCTATAATTCGATAGACGACGTTCAGTTTTTCACAAATTCGCTACGGGAAATTATCGAGAAAAAAGATGAGTTTGCATCCAAATACTCGATCAACGATCGGGGCGAATATGAACACAAAACATTCAAATTCACCAGCGAAGAATATTTTTGTATTCCCAGCACGGCAATGGATGAAATAAAAAGATAAAAATTGAATTCCACGCCAACAACTAACCGCCAGCTTCAATCCTTACGGGATCAGATCAACCAGCATAATATTCGTTATTACGTGCACGATGATCCAGTGGTATCAGACGTTGAATATGATCAGTTGATGCGAGAATTACAGCGATTAGAAGAAACCTGGCCTGAACTTGTGACACCCGATTCTCCAACTCAACGTGTGGGTGCACAACCCGCGTCTGAATTTTCGCAGATCACTCACCGGATTCCACTTCAGTCTCTGGCAAACGCCATGAACGAGGAAGAACTCAGACAATTCCACATTCAGGTGAAACGGTTTCTGGATACCGAAAACGAAATCGAATACATGGCAGAGCCCAAGCTGGACGGTCTCGCTGTAGAGTTGGTCTATGAAAACGGACTATTCGTTCACGGATCGACCCGGGGAGATGGGACCGTAGGCGAGGATATTACCCAAAATTTGAGAACGATCAAATCTATCCCATTGTCAATTGCATCTCCTAATGCGCCATCAGTGTTAGAAATCCGTGGTGAAGTATTCATGTTTCATGAGGATTTTCGCCAACTGAATGAGGATCGTCTGATGAATGGCGAACCACCGTTTGCAAATCCGCGCAACGCCTCTGCCGGGAGTCTGCGTCAGTTGGATCCCCGAATCACCGCTCAACGTCCGTTACGAATTTACTGTTATGCTCCTGGAATCGTTGAAGGTGTGACGATCACGTCACAATCATCATTTCTGCAGATGTTACCCAAGTGGGGATTTCCTGTAAATCCGTTGATTAAAACTGGATCGGGCATCAAATTTCTACTGGATTATTACCAGAAAATGGAAAATAAACGAAACAATCTTCCCTATGACATTGACGGAGCGGTGTTCAAAGTAAATCGGTTTGATTTACAGCAGGAACTTGGAGTTCGAAGTCGTTCTCCCAGATGGGCGACTGCCGGTAAATTCAAAGCGCAACAGGTCACCACCACGATTTTAGACATCATCCCCAGTGTAGGGCGTACCGGTGCAGTTACTCCTGTAGCGAAACTGGATCCCGTTAATGTGGGTGGTGTGGTGGTGTCAAATGCCACTCTCCATAATCAGGATGAGATCAGCCGTAAGGACGTTCGTATCGGCGATACGGTTCTCATTCAACGGGCAGGGGATGTGATCCCTGAAGTCGTGAAGGTCATTCTGGAAAATCGTCCCGAAGATACGAAACCGTACCAATTACCGGATACCTGCCCGGTCTGCGATCATGTCGTTTCCCGCCCTGAAGGTGAAGCCGTTGCTCGATGTCAGAATATATCATGTCCTGCACAGATCAAAGGTCGCATTACCCATTTTGTTTCCAAAGGATGTATGGACATTGACGGTTTCGGCGTCAAACTGGTAGAACAGTTGGTGGACGAGGGGGTCATCCACACCATCGCGGATATTTACACACTCACCCAATCTCGATTGGCATTACTGGATCGCATGGGTGATCGGTCTGCATCAAATATTATTGCTGCCATTGAAAAATCCAAAGAGACAACCATGGCAAGATTCATCCATTCGTTGGGTATTCGGAATGTGGGCGAACATACAGGGAAAGTGCTGGAAAAATATTTCAACGGTAATTTAGAATCACTGCAGAACGCGGATGCGGAAGAACTGACGGGCATTTTTGAGATTGGTCACGTGATGGCACAGTCCATCGTAGATTTTTTCAATGACGATGAAAACAGGAATATCATTCGTCGGTGTCAGGATTCCGGGGTATCATTCAAATTACCTGAACGTCCTGCCCAACAGATATTAAGCGGTAAAGTTTTCGTCTTTACCGGAAGCCTTGAAAAATTCACCCGAAAAGAAGCAGAATCATGGGTAGAGGCACAAGGCGGCAGAGCCAGTAGTTCCGTCAGTAAAAACACAGATTATCTGATAGCAGGTCCCGGTGCCGGATCGAAATTGGCAAAAGCCGAATCACTGGGAGTCATCGTATTGACTGAATCCGAATTTTTACAAATGATACAAGAATAACATTTCACATCACCAACGATTGGGGGAAATCCATGGATACTATGCAACAGGTCATCATCACAAAATACGGTCCACCGGAAGTTTTACAAGTACAGCAAGCACCTATCCCTGAACCCGGCACCAATGACGTATTGATCCGTATTCACTATGCAGGAATCAATTTTTCCGAGATCATGGCGCGGATGAAACTCTATCCCGGCGCTCCCAAACCACCGTGCGGTGTGGGGAGTGAAGCCAGCGGTGAAGTGTTAGCCGTGGGTGAAAATGTGACGCAGTACAAACCAGGTCAGCACGTCATGACTTTTTGCCGTTTTGGTAGCTACAGCACTCACTGTTGTGTAAACGAAAGTATGGTAATGCCCCTCCCGAAAAATTTCTCGCTGAAACAGGGAGGTGCTTTTCCGTTGGTTTACATTACAGCGTACATGATGATGTTCCAACTGGGGAATCTGCAATCTGGCGAAGCTATTTTAATCCATGGTGCAGGCGGTGGCGTGGGAACAGCTGCCATCCAACTGGCGCAATCTGTTGGTGCCGGAATGATCTGCACTGCCTCTAAATGGAAGCACGATAAACTGAAAGCCATGGGTGTTCATCACTGTATTGACTACAATTCAGAAGATGTGGCCGCACGGGTCATGGAGATCACCAAAAACACCGGCGTGGACCTGATCATCGATCCGTTGGGAGGTAAAAGCTGGAAGACAGGCTACACACTGTTATCCCCTATGGGGAAGCTCATCGTCTATGGCGATCAGAAATTTGTCAGCGGTTACAAACGAAATCCGGTTACTCTGATTAAAGAAGCATTGGCGATCCCGCGATTCAACCCGGGACTCATGTTGGGTCAGAATAAAAGCGTGATGGGGTATCACTTGGGGAAATTGGCAGGTGCAGAACATAAGATCAAATTCGCCGTGGAGAAGCTCATCGCTCTGGCAGAATCGGAGAAAATAACCCCTGTCATTGACCGTGTTTTTCATTACACTGATGCTGCAGGCGCCCATCGATACATTCAAGACCGTAAAAACTTCGGAAAGGTATTATTGGATTTTTCTGGGTGAGATGATTTAACCACCTATTGATGAAAATAGTTTTATGTGTCTACGAGCCTAATAGTTGTTAATAATACATGATTCGTGATATTCGTGGCCTCCCACTTTCAATTGTAACAATCTTTTAAAAAATACGATAAGGTCTTTTTTAAATTTTAAATTCGTTTTAATTTCTCCCTGGTAATCAAAATTTTATCCTGGGAGGATACAAAATGGTTCAGATCAACCTTTCTCAAAAATCAACATTCAAAATGTTGTTAGTCTTTATTTTATTATCCCTTTCATTTATTAATGCTCAAGTCATTTCCATGACCGGACACGTGATGTCTGGACAAATTAACGGTATTGTGCTTCCCTTACCCGGCGCACATGTGAACATTCAGGGTACCGATGCACAGGCAGTTTCCGATTCTCTTGGGTACTATGAATTGTCATTTCTCTGGAACTGGAACGGTCCCGTTACCGCCCAATGTCATGCGGAGGGACACCAAAGTGTAACAGAGACATTTTTCCCCAACTCCGATCTTGTGGAAATGGATTTTCTGCTATTCCCACAACTTAACGAGGACATTACTCATCTGACGGGATTTGTCAGACAAACGGAATGTGAAGAATGTCCCATCCCCGGCGCAACCATTGAAGCGTTTAATATTAATTCTCCCACAGATGAAGTGTATTCAACTGAATCTACTGAAAACGGGCATTACCTACTGGAACTCCCTTTGCAACCGGATTATGGATTTATCTGGAATGTCACCGTCAATCATTCTGAATTTCAATCACAGACCGTTCAACTTGAGATTGGACCGGATGGTGCGGTCCATAATTTCTTCCTGGCACCCAATGATCCTGCACCTACGATCGGCGTCTATGGATATGTGTCTGCTCCTTCACCCAATGGAATGATGTTACCGGTACCAGGTGCGTTGATCACCGTCTGGTCTGCAGACAGCAGTGACGTTACATTCACCACAGAGTCCGGTGAGAACGGATATTACGAACTTGAATTTGGACCCGGTGAATACAATCTCACCTGTGCCAAAGAGGGATTTCTCCCATTCGAGACCTCCTTTTGGGTTGGGAACGTGCCGGTCCATTTGCCAATAATTCTTCAACCGGCTCCTTTTGATGATAATCTGGTCTTTTCAGGGGTTGTGATGGGAGCTCTTGGCGGGATGCTCCCGGCGTATGCACCACTCCCCGGTGCTCACGTTGAAGTTTTCTACAGTGATGATTCTGTCAATACATCAGTGGATACCTACACAAATGAAGAGGGATATTTTTCATTTTTTGTTGATGATTCTGAGCAGGGATTCCCTTTGTATCAGGACGCATTGGTACAGATCTCTGCACCAGGATATGAAACCCAGGAATTGTATATGCAGTTTTATTATTGGCCAATCACTCATGAGTTTTATTTAGAGGTGATTCCTGGTGAGGATTTCTTCTTATCAGGACATGTGTATGCTGAAGGATCCGATGATCCCACGATAAATTTACCCATTGGTGGGGCGTTAGTGCAGATTTTCGGGGGATTCTCCGGAGGATTGCTGGATGAGGTCCTCACCAACGAAGACGGGATCTACCAATTTGGCGATGTGGCCACCGCTGCATATGCTATCGAAATCAGCGCGGAAGGATTTATTTCACAAGAACATTCCCTGCCAGGTTATGGTGGTGAATATCCAATGGAAATGGATTTTATACTGGTACCAGGTGAAGATCCGCTACCTTACATCGCCGGATATGTGTACAATATTGAATCTCCGGATTCCAATATCGTCATCCCTGAAGCCTTCCTTCAACTTTATGGTTTTGCAGATGATGAGATCATCGAGGAAACCCATTCCAATCAATCCGGGTATTATCAGTTTATTGCAAACGGGTTATTCATTGAAGTATCTGCGTTCGGGTACATTTCACAAACCGTGGAAGTCCCACAGGTGGATTGTGCCCCAGGTAACAATCGCTGCTGGCCAATCGATCTAAATATTTATCTCGTTCCTGATGATGTTCCACCGCCGTCTGGTATTATTTCCGGTGTCGTTACAGCTCAACTGTCCCCAATGGGTCCGGTGTTTCCCGTTTCAGGAGCGCTGATCACTGCCACGCCACAATGGGGGAATGATATCTGGGAGTCCACGGAAACCAATGATGCAGGAGAGTATTCTTTGGTACTCATAGCCAATGATTTCCCATGGACGGTTACATGTTCCTCTGAATACGGTACATTCACAGAAATCATAGTTATCTCTCCTGAAGGGGAAGTCCAACTGGATTTTCACTTCAACGCATGGGAACCTACCGTCCCTGCGCCCTTTGATTTAATTGCAGTCCCGGGAACGGATGATGCTGGCAATTTAGTTGCGGTTCTCAATTGGCAATATCCACCTTTACCAGATCCGAACATCATACCTGAATTTCATATTTTCCTCATGGCAATGAATTCAGACGAATGGATCCATGTAGGGACGACACTAGCCATGGAATTTGTATTCCCCGTGGATGATACGATGCCCAGCAATACACTCTGCTTCACTGTCAACGCGCAATCCATGGGAATGGTATCCGAATTTTCAAATACCGCCTGTGCTAATTTCAATGAACCGGATTGTTTTGATCTATCCGGTATCGATTTTGGACCGTGTGACATGGTTTTGGGTGTCGGATGGAATGGCGAAGAATGTACATGGATATCCGGTTGCAGCACAGAATCGGATGGGGTTGATTATTCCCAATACTTTTTCGATACAATCGAAGGGTGTGTAGATTCCTGTAGTCCGCTTCCCGGAACCGGAGTTGTTTTTGGGTGGGTCACGGTTCAGTTTTCAGAAGATGGTCCCACGATCCCTATTGCCGGTGCTCAAGTCACTGCTTCATTCCCAAACAGCAATGACAGTCTGCAAACCGCTATTACCAATGAGGATGGTTCATATGAGATGGTACTCCCAGTTCTCAATTGGGGATATGCTATCACTTGCACCACCGAGTACGGAACACAAACACATACGATTTTCCTACCGCACGGTGGAGAGATGAATGTGAATTTCCATTGGGATACATGGCAGAATCCCACCGTTCCAGCACCTTTTGGTTTATCAGCGAATTATGATGCATCGATTCCGCCGTGGGGAGGTATTATTTTACATTGGCAGTATCCGCCACTACCGGACCCAACTCAAATCCCTGTATTCAGAGTGTATGGTAATTTTGTGGACCCCAATGGTGGATGGTCTGAACTGGGGATCACCGAAAACATGGAATTCGTTTATCATCTGAATGGACTGTGGAATCCTCTGGAAGTGTGTTTTGCTGTCTCCGCAATGATCGATGGTGAGGAGTCTGGATTTTCCAATGTAGCTTGCGCTGAAACTATGCCTCAGGACTGTTTTGACCTTTCAGATATTGATTTTGGTGATTGCGATATGGTGTTGGGTATCGGCTGGAATGGAGAGGAATGTGTTTCCATATCTGGATGCAGTTGGGAAGTTAATGGTGTGGATTATACACCGTATTTCTTTGACACCTTTGATGAATGTATTGAAGTATGCAATTATTCGCCACCTCCGGAGACAGCGATTTTGTACGGTACTGTGAATTATCTGTGGGGAGACGCAGTTGAACTCATTGCAGGAGCACAGATAATAGCACAAAATGAGATCGGATTGATGTACGAAACTGCTTCCGATGACTATGGTAGCTATGAACTTCAGATGATTGCAGGAACCTATGTGATCACATGTTCTTTGCCTGACAGTGGGGAATCTCAATCCCAGACTGTGACCATCGAAGCCGGCGATATGATGGTTATGGATTTCTGGTTTGGCGAACCCATTGAAGAGCATGCTATTTTTGGAATGGTTTATGGCGAGACCACAAACGGAGATGCGATTCCTTTAGATGGCGCCCACATTATGGTGAATCATTTTGGAATGATATTCGATGCATATTCTATGGAAGGTTCTTATTGGATCGGGTTACCCGAACCAGGGGAATACCAGGTAATGGTAGAAGCAGAGGGGTATATTGGAGAGGAAGTAATTGTAAACATAACCGGAATGGTTGAGTGGAATTTCTTCCTGCAACCGCTGGACATCGGAATGTTGGTAGTTCACTTGAACGTGGGATCAGCAACAGCCATGCCCGGTGATACGGTGGCAATCCCCATTTTTGTGGAAACAGAACATCCGGTGGGTGGAATTCAGTTCACATTGACTGACGCGCCCGATCATGCCACCGCAATTGGATACCTGTCACATATGGAATGCTTCTCCGCCAGTTTCAATGAAGTTGAGGGGTCAGCCATCACCATTTTCTTTAGCCCCGGTGGATGTACCATTGATCCGGGAACACTCGATTTTGCGCATCTGCTGTATGTTATCGATAGTTCAGCGCCTCCAGGAGAAGCCATCATTTTAACTCCGCAAGATGTGATCATCTCAAATCCTGATGGTGAACCTATGGAATATTTGACTCAACCTGGGATCATTACATTGGGTGTCCTTGGCGATGTGAACATGGATACGGATATCAATGTGCTGGACATCGTTCATCTGGTGAATTTTATTCTACTCATGGATACACCCACAGATTATGAATTCTTCGCCGGAGATATCAATGGAGACAATGCCCTGAACGTGTTGGATGTAGTTCAACTGGTGAACCTAATATTGGGTCCCCCTGGACGTGGTTTAGACAGTAGGGATTCGTCTGCCAGGATTGACACCGGTAACGGAATGATTGCCATTTACGGGAATGGTATCGCCGGATTTCAATTGATCGCACAGGAGTCTTTCCATTTGAATGGATGGAATTTACCCAATGGATGGACTGTCCGTACTGCCGGAAACCGGTTGATCGCATATACGATAGATGAACTCATCCACGGTTCTGCAGAATTGTATACCACCGGGGATATAACAATAGAATCAATCCTATTGTCCGATCAAAATGGAAATGCGATTTCAACCTCTTTGGGATTACTCCCCAGCCAGATTCGTTTGCACCCCAATTATCCAAATCCGTTTAATCCGGTAACCACTATCAGTTATGATTTGCCCGAAGGGACTATTGTGACGATTGCTGTGTATGATGTGACGGGTCAGCTTGTAGCAGAGTTGGCGAACGGATACCAATCTGTTGGGGCTCACTCCGTGGAGTTCAACGGTGAAGGATTGTCATCCGGAACGTACATTGTCATGTTGACTTCCGATATTTCCAGCCATTCCAGGAAGATATTGTTACTGAAATAGTATAAAACCCTGACATGGTTTTGAAGACTGTCAGGGTGATTTAAAACGGTAATTGTTAAATAAACAGGGGGCTTTATGCTCCCTGTTTTTATTATTTGGCGATCAATATATCGGATCAACAGGGACTCTCCAAGCTATCATCAAGTTCTTTAATTTTGCAGAATAAATTCACAAATAATAAAAAAAGATGGGTTCGAATTATTAATTAGTGTTATACTACACCATAACACTAATACTGAAAACTATGAATTTAGAATTAAACACACATACGCCCATCTATCTGCAGATCGCCAACATGATCCGGGAATCGGTTCTTTCAGGTGATCTAAAACCGGGAGATCCAATACCGTCTGTACGACAGATGTGCTCGGAATATGGGATTAATCCCCAAACCATATTGAATGCAACCCAGATACTGATTCGTGAAAATATTCTTGAAAAACGGAGAGGATTGGGTATGTTTATCACTGAAGAAGCCAGGACTGCTCTGCTCAAAACAGAATCCATTACGTTTACGGAAGTGGATATTCCTGGTATGCTCATCAGGGGTAAGCGATTGGGTATGACCGCTAACGATATTTGTGCACTTATCAAGACTATTTCAAAGAAAGGACAGTGATGGAAAATCTGGTGCAGATTACTCAAGTGAATAAGAATTACGGAAAAACCGCTGCGCTCAGTGATATTTCACTTTCAATTCCTGCCGGAAGAATCATCGGACTGATCGGACCCAACGGTTCCGGAAAAACGACACTTTTGAGGGCAATGACGGGTCTCATTTCGTATGAAGGTAATATTTCCGTCATGGATATCGAGCCCAAAACTAATCGACCTGACTTGATGACTCATGCAGGGGTGATCCATGATATTTCAGTCTTGCCGCCTTGGATGACCATTCGACAGGTAGTAGAATTCGTTGAAGGAATGAAATCGGAATTCAATCGTGAAAAATGCCAGAAAATCCTGAAAAAAACATCTATTAAATGGGAAAGCAAGGTAAAGCATCTATCCAAAGGAATGAAGACTCAATTGCATCTGGCATTGGTACTGGCAACAGATACCCGATTGCTTATTCTGGACGAACCGACGCATGGTCTGGATATCCTTTTCCGTAAGGAATTATATGCCAATGTCCTTGAGGACTATTTTGACACCAATAAATCCGTTATTATCTCTACTCATCAGGTTGAAGAAGTTGAACATATTTTGAGTGATGTCATTTTCATCCGCGAAGGAAAGGTCGTTCTGTTCGAATCCATGGAGACTCTAAAAAATCGGTATTTTCAGGTGATAGTATCAGACCTGAGTTCAACTACCAAGTGCAACTCAAAGAGTGTTTGTAGAGACAGCGGAGCTGGCTTAGAATCTCCGTATCTCTCAAAGACAAAAATGAGGTGTACATATGAGAAACTACAGCCAACTCACGCTGGAACAAAGATAC
>JABMOW010000121.1 GCA_013204025.1 Fidelibacterota bacterium
GCTTTACTTTTTCCAGCACTCGTAGATTATATAAACTTTCATATTACGACACAGTTAAAAAATCACGTGGAAATAGAATTAATAAATTTTCAAAGATCTGTTTCAATCTTAACCAATAACACTTCGAAGAGAGCCTAAAGCATTCTTTAACGTTTTTCTGGCTTCATCCTGAGATATTTTTAATTTATGGACAACTATCGCAGTCTTCACCTCTCCATCACAGTTTCTTAGTAATTCACCAGCTTCGTTATGCGGTAAATCGGTAAAGTGAGCAACCAACCTCGTTCCTCGTTCCCATAGTTTATGATTACATGCCTTTAAGTCAACCATCAAATTGCCATAGGTTTTGTTCAATTTTATCATTGTTGTGGTGGTAATCATATTCAGTACCAATTTAGTAGCTGTACCGGATTTCATTCTTGTTGATCCGGTTATGACTTCTGGTCCAACAATTATCGGGATAAGGACGTCAACAAAATCTGATTGTTGTGCTTCATTACAACACAGTAAACCAGTGAAAGCACCAGTCTGTTTTGCAGCTTTCAAAGCAGCCAATACATAAGGTGTTGTGCTACTTGCGGCAATTCCTAGGATTACATCACGATCTGAAATCCCAGCTTCCAGAACTGCCCTTTCTCCGGCAGCTTTATCATCTTCTGCGCCTTCAATCGATCGGAACATCGCATCTTTATTCCCGGCAATGATTCCCTGCACCATTGTGGAAGGCACTGAAAATGTTGGTACACATTCAACTGCGTCCAGCACTCCAAGCCTACCGCTGGTTCCTGATCCGATGTAGAATAGCGATCCCCCTTTTTCCAGACAAGAGATAACTTTATCTACAAACTTAGTAATAACCGGAATCGCCTCATTAACAGCTCTGGGCACCTTTTGATCTTCAGAATTAATCAATGTCAAAATTTCATCAGAATTCATCTGATCAATATTTATGCTTGTTGAGTTTTGTTGTTCGGTTATACCTGTCATCTTTTTCAACGAATACTTTGAATCATCTTGTTAAATGTTACTAATTTTGGGAACAGTTAATAGAAAAATACAATACTTATGCTTTCACTCATACTGGCAATTTGCGGTTTGATACTTTCAATATTTTTTTCAAGTTCAGAATTTGCTTTGATATCTGCAAATAAATTACAGATTAAGGTTTGGTTAAAACAAAATAAACGAGGTGCAGGACTCGCCCATTCCATTATTCTACGTAAGGAAGAATTCTTATCCTGTATATTAGTAGGCACTAATCTTTCAAATGTTTTAGCAACTTCATTTGCTACTATCTATTTTGTTAAACTCGGAGTACCTCGAATTTGGTTTATTCTTTTCATTACCTTGATCATCCTGTTAGTTGGAGAAATTCTTCCAAAAGCCATCACCCGTGAAGTATCAAACCATACATTACGTCTGGTGGCACCTTTTCTTTATCTTTTTCGAGCACTTTTTTCACCTTTCACACACTTCCTAAAAAAGACAGGATGGGTAGAAACTGCTTACCATGAAAAAGAGATGGAAGAAGATCTCGATAAAGATAGAGACGATCTGCAGCATGTATACGGACAGTTAGAACATAATACACCTTTAGAAAAAGATCAGCAGGAATTAATAGCAAACGTATTCGATTTTAGTTCTGCAGCAGTCCAGGATGCTATGACGCCCAGAACGGATATATCTGCGGTTGAAATTGAAGCTGAAATTCCTAAAATCATGCATATGTTCATTGAGTCCGGACATTCAAAATTGCCTGTTTATGAATCCGATATTGATCACATCGTTGGTGCTATACATTTATACGATCTGTTTTCAAATCCCATACACATCCGTGACATCCTAAAGCCTATTCACCATGTTCCATTTTCAAAATCCGCTGCTGCGACCTTGACTGAATTTCAAACCGCCCATCATGCGATTGCAATCGTTCACGATGAGCATGGGGGTACAGCCGGATTAGTAACTGCAGAGGATTTATTCGAAGAGTTATTTGGCGAATTTGAAGATGAATTTGATGATGAAAATGAAAGCGCTTCAGAAAAGTTAAAAGATGGATCAATTCTGGTTTCTGCCAAAATGGACTTGGACACTTTCAATGATAAATGGGGATTTGAGATCCCTGAAGGAAGTTATGAAACTGTTGGTGGCTACGTAATGAATGCGATTGGAAGGATACCTCATAAGGGTGAACGATTATTTCTCCCTATTGGTCAGGTTCTTGTTCGAAAATCCAGTGCCAGAAAAATTGATCAGGTGCAGATTTTTCCGAAAAGATAGTATAAATAGGGTGCCGATAGCATCATGTGCTTACCTCGTGGGTATCACAAAATAATTCAGATTTATTCATTTATGCGTATCTGCTGTCTTGCTTATTCTCCGCATTTAATCTACCAAAATAATCCCTCGATGCCTGCATGACCTTTGGCGCTAGGATTACTGATGATACAATTGTTGGTATAGCCATAAGAGCAAACATTCCATCCAGAAAATTAATAACTGCATCGATTGAAATGACTGCACCGATAATCAATGTGATTGTGTAGAATATTCTATAATATTTTTTCCATTTGGTGCCAAAAAGATAGCTGGTACATTTGGCCCCATAGTACGAATATCCAATCATTGTTGAGATACTGAATACAATGACGCTGACGATCAAAATGAGACTTCCCACACCGGGCAATGCTTGTGAAAACGCCTGGCTGGTCAGGGTTACTCCATTCGCTTCGGAGTTTTGCCACACACCAGTTGAAAGAATAACCAATGCAGTTATAGTACATACCACAATTGTGTCAATAAATGGTCCCAGCATTGCGACTAAACCCTCTCGTATGGGCTCGCTGGTTTTCGCAGCGCCATGGGCCATAGCTTCGGTACCGATTCCCGCTTCGTTGGAAAATGCAGCACGTCTCACACCGGTGACAATGACTGTTCCGACAGCCCCTCCCATCACTGCATCTCCGGTAAATGCATCTTTGATGATCAACCAAAAAATAGAAGGTATTTCCCAAAAATGCTGAAAAATGACCAGAATCCCTGCAAAGAGATATAAGCCCACCATTGCAGGAACCATTTTAGATGCTACATAACCAATCCGGCGAATCCCTCCAAAAATGACTGATGCAACCAAAAGGGCGACTATTGTTCCAAATACAAAATTACCAAAAATCACATTAGTAGTGAATATCCCATTGGGTAAAAAGATTTCATCTCTGACAATCTGTGTTAACTGATTTACTTGGAAAAGCGCGAGGCATCCAAATAGACCTGCAACGGAAAAAAATACGGCTAAAAATCTAAACGGCTTTCCCATTCCCTCATGGATAACATACATGGGACCACCTTGGGTTTCGCCTAGGTCATCTTTCCCACGATACATGATTGCGAGTGAACAGGTAAAAAACTTTGTCGCTGACCCCACAATAGCGCTGACCCACATCCAGAAAACAGCCCCAGGACCTCCCATAGAAATTGCGATTGCCACACCACTAATGTTTCCCATCCCCACCGTAGATGCCAATGCGCTGCTAAGCGCTTGAAAATGATTGATTTGTCCGGGGTCATCACTCTCATCATATTTTCCTCGGACAATATCTATTGCATGGCGGATAAATCTGAATGGAACGAAGCGAGAGTAGATGGTAAAGAATAGTCCGCCTCCCAGTATGAGCACAAGCAATGGAGTCCCCCACACCGTATTAGCAAATGTCGCCATAGCGGTTTCAATAAATTCAACGAACCAGTTTTGCGCTTCCAATAGAATTTCCTTTGTTATTGTGTAAAAATAATGACGTTCTTAAGTCCAATATTACCGATGAAATTTTTAAACCTGAAGAAAATATTATGAGTTATTAGAAAACAAAGGGACGGCACTTAAACTATAACTTTAATTACCGCCCCTTATTTTACTGTTTATCCAAATTAGCAATAAATAATATGATCTGATTGCTTATTCAATAAATATATTTTCCTCTTACAATTCGAATTTAAACTGTGTAACATCAATTTTTGGTTCGTGCCAAACGCCATAATTTCCTGCCATGATCAATTTTTGAAGGTAACTTTGGGTGAGCGCTTTTGTTGTTGCATTATCATAGTATCGAATATCAACTTTTGATGCCGTTCCTTTTAAAGCACCAATCAAAGCAGCCAGATATGTCTGACGATTCTCAGTATCGGTATTAATTTTACAGAAGCCTGCGCCGATCAAACCTTGTATCTGCTCCCAGTCGGTTCCCACAAACTCTTTCCACTTCGAGATATCTTGTTCTTTACTTCCCAACGCCCCTAATTGAGTTATAGCATAATCCACAACATTTGGGTATAGTGTCGATGCACCGTGAGCAACAAAAACAATATCCTCGTTGATTGTGTTGGCTGATTTCAATAATTCATGAGCCAACTGGATATTCAATTTTACTTTTTCACCTGGTTTTCCTTTATTGGGACCATGCTTTGTTCCAATCGTCGGCGCCAGCATCAGGACACCTGTTTCTCTCAAAAATCTTTCTAGTTCATCTGGATTTGTATAAGTGGATTCTTCCGACTGAGTATCTTCATCTTCCACACCAGCAAGTACTCCCAATTCACCTTCAACGGATACGCCTAGAGGGTGTGCCATATTTACAACTTCGCGTGTGAAACCGATATTCTCATCCAAACTTGTCGGTGTGCCTAAACTTTTATTTGTGGAATTGTCTGCCATGACCGAAGTAAGCATTTGGACTGCACCTTGAATGACTTTCCTTCCACCATCAGACATATAATCACCATGGTCCAAATGTGTCGCCACTTTGATAGTAGTCCTTCTAGCCAGCGTCTCAATGTATTGAGAAGCGATTTCCAACCCTGATAATGCATCTCCTCTCCCGAAGTGTTTTAACGCACTGTTTGAGAATGCCAATAGACCGGAGGAACCCAGCGTCTCGAATGCTTCGAAAGCGGCATTGATCCCCTGAAAGGTCGTCACGTTAAACGCTGGCACCGCATACGTTTCATTTGTAGAATTCGATTTTTCACCCCGTTTTGCTTTTACCAATAAGTGATGTCCGCAGATCATGTTGTCTGCGAAACGTCTGTTTGTATTTAATTTGGGAGGCTCTGAGTATTTTATAGACATTATAATTTCCTTGTATGTTCTTTTATTTGTTAAACTTGTCCGATTTCATGGAGTATTGACTGAAACCACGATAAAGATATATCAAACGGTTTCCCTCCTTTTATCCGGTTAAAATCTATGAGACTTAATATCCCACCTTTACCATCATCAAGTCCCACCACACCACTTTCACTATTTAACCCACTGGTCACAGCAAGTTCTGCTGAAATTTTTATTAAATCCAAGTCAGCTTTGTTGGGTGCGGCAGATCGGGCGAAATAGCCACTTTTCTGTACCAATACTTTATCAGCATTTATCATTTTTGCAAACTGGTCTCCAAACCATTTACCCGGGTTTATGGCATCAAGGCGATAATGTCCAAACGAATCTTTCTCGATGATCACCCCTGTCTGTTCCAGTTCACGGATGATACTGTCCGTACCTGCTCCTTCGCTTAGGAATATGTTGACGGAATCCTTATTATCCATAATTGATTTCAGTCGCTTTGCTTCGGATTGTATATCAATTGGCATTTCAGGAAGGTAGATTGCGTCAATGTCCCACCTGTTTTTTGTAAGAAGGATATCGTCAAGAAATTGGCGGGAAGACAATCGATTTCGATACTTTTCAGCAGTTGCTGCGGCAAGCCATCCGCAATGCCTGCCCATAACTTCATGAATGATCAATTGACGGGAACTGGTAGTATTTTCATTGGCAATGTTTTCGAAGAAAATAGCACCCTGCTCTGCGGCTGTCCATGCGCCAAGCGTCTGGGTGATGGGATAAACATCATTATCAACTGTTTTAGGCATTCCCACGACGGTAAGGTTAATTCCTTCATTGGCTAAAAATTCTGATAATTGTGCGGCCATCGTATTTGTATCATCACCACCAATCGTATGAAGTATGGTTATTTCATCCTTGATTAACTGATTTGCTGCTTTACGAAGCGGTAATTCTCCGGGTAGAACATAGCCCATTTTCTCACAATCTGCTACATTGGTCAATTTCACTCTGGAATTGCCGATAGGACTTCCTCCAAATGCACTCAGTATTTCTGCATTTTTTCGGACATTTTCTGTAATTTGGATGGAATTCCCCAACAACAAACCCTTGTATCCATTCAAATAGCCAATGATTTCAGCATCCGGGACTTGGTTTGTATAGTTAATAATGAGTTGACCAATAGATGCGGAAAGACATGGTGCCAGTCCGCCTGCAGTTAATATTCCAATTTTCATAATACTCCGGTTAAAATTAGTAACTCGTTAAATAGTGACTAAACGGTTGATTTTCTAGGTCAAAAAATTACGAAATATCAATAGAATGTTTTGAGATGAAAATATATCATTTATTATGTCCACTATTATCAGTTATTTAAGGAAATTTAACGGTTAGGTATAACACATCGATTTGTTAATCTTAAGTTTATTCTTCATCTAAAATTGAATGATTGATAGTTCGTAAATTTGATACTTGGATTTTTCTAAATCCTAGCGATTTTATCCAAACGAGACCGTAATTACTCGATTATTTTAATAATATTTTGATAAGGATCCAGAACGTATGAATAGAAAGATGGTTACCATTGATGGTAATGAAGCCGCTGCTTACGTTGCACATTATACTAACGAAGTCATCGCAATTTATCCCATAACTCCCTCCTCTGCAATGGGCGAACAATCTGATATGTGGTCTGCGATGGGTAAAAAGAATATTTGGGGCACCGTTCCATCCGTGATAGAAATGCAAAGTGAAGGTGGAGCCGCAGGTGCTGTTCATGGAGCCTTGCAAACGGGTGCATTGACCACCACATTTACAGCATCGCAGGGATTACTTCTGATGATTCCGAACATGTATAAAATCGCTGGTGAATTGACATCAAGTGTATTCCATGTATCTGCACGAACAATTGCCACCCATGCCCTATCGATTTTTGGAGATCACAGTGATGTAATGGCGACTCGTTCTACCGGATGGGCACTTTTTGCATCTAACAGTGTCCAGGAAGTTATGGATTTCGCCCTCATCGCGCAGGCAGCCACTCTTAAATGCCGTATTCCATTTTTACATTTCTTTGATGGTTTCAGGACATCGCATGAAGTCATGAAAATCGAACAACTTTTGGAAGATGATATCAAATCCATGATTGACAATGATCTGGTTTTTGCTCATCGAAAACGCGGATTAAATCCCAATAATCCAGTACTTCGTGGCACAGCTCAAAATCCCGATACTTTTTTCCAATCACGTGAAGCATGTAATCTGTTTTATGATGCTACTCCAGATATCGTTCAAGAGACCATGGATAAATTTGCAAAATTGGTGGGTCGTCAATATCATCTATTCGATTATGAAGGACATCCGCAGGCTGAACGAATTATTATCATTATGGGATCAGGTGCAGAAACAGTTGATGAAACCGTCAGACACTTGGTTGCAAGTGGTGAAAAAGTCGGTGTTGTAAAAGTGCGGTTATATCGACCTTTCTCGATCAAACACTTCATGGATTGCATCCCTGATTCTGTTCAAAAAATATCGGTTTTGGACAGGACAAAAGAACCCGGATCTCTGGGTGAACCGCTTTACCAGGATGTGGTTACTGCGTTTGCCGAGGAGGCTAGAGAAAACAGCGTTCCAACAATAGTGGGTGGACGATATGGACTGTCATCAAAAGAATTTACACCCGGCATGGTAAAAGGCGTGTTTGATGAATTACTAAAAGAGACCCCAAAGAATCGTTTTACTATCGGGATAAATGATGATGTCACCCATACCAGTCTCACCTATGATCTCGATTACACAACTACCGGTGATAATATTTTCCGAGGTATGTTCTTTGGATTAGGTGCAGATGGAACCGTGGGTGCAAATAAGAATTCTATAAAAATTATTGGTGAAGAAACGGATAATTATGCCCAGGGGTATTTCGTCTATGACTCGAAGAAATCCGGGAGTATGACTATTTCTCATTTACGATTTGGAAATGAGAGAATTCAATCTACATATCTCATCCGAAATTCACATTTCGTTGCTTGTCATAATTTCGAATTTTTAAAAACCATGGATATACTGAAATACGTAGTTCCGGGAGGGACGTTTTTATTAAATAGTCCATTTGGTCACGATGATATTTGGGACCATCTTCCTCGGAATGTTCAAAAGCAAATTTTAGACAAAAAAGTAAATTTCTTTAATATCAATGCTCTCGAAGTAGCTAAAGATACCGGCATGGGTGCGCGCATAAATACGATTATGCAGACATGCTTCTTTGCTATCTCCGGAATACTACCAAGAGAAGAGGCAATTGATAAAATCAAGCAGGCCATAAAAAAAACCTACAGTCAAAAAGGTGAAGAAATTGTTAAGAAGAACTTCCATGCTGTTGATCAAACACTGGCGAATCTTCAAAAAATTGAAATACCCGATATGGTCACCGGTACAGAAATATCTTATTCTCTCATCCCAGATCATGCTCCTGACTTTATTAAAAATGTGACCGCCGCATTGATCGCCGGGTTGGGTGATGACCTCCCCGTTAGCGCTATGCCGATTGATGGTACCTGGCCGACGGATACAACTCAGTGGGAAAAACGAAATATATCAATCGATATCCCCGTTTGGAATGCAGATATCTGTATTCAGTGCAATAAATGCGTGCTGGTCTGCCCTCACTCCGTGATTAGACCTAAAGTGTATGACAAAAAACATCTTGAGGACGCACCGGAGACATTCAAGTTCGTAGATTCAAAAGGACGTGAATGGGCAGAGTCAGAAGTGTATTCATTACAGGTAGCACCGGAAGATTGTACTGGATGTGCCATTTGTGTGGAAATATGTCCGGTTAAAGACAAATCCAATGTAAGCCTGAAAGCTATCAACATGGAATTTCAACCTCCTCTTCGTGAATCAGAAAAAGCCAACTGGGATTTTTTCCTAAATATTCCTGAAATTGATCGCGATCGGGTTAAACATAATACGGTTAAAGGCTCTCAGATACTAGAACCATTATTTGAATTTTCAGGTGCCTGTTCCGGCTGTGGTGAGACCCCTTATGTGAAACTTGCCTCTCAACTATTCGGCGATCGGATGCTTGTTGCCAACGCTACCGGATGTTCTTCTATTTACGGAGGAAATCTCCCTACCACTCCCTGGACTAAAAACCTTGCTGGTAGAGGCCCATCCTGGTCAAATTCATTATTTGAAGATAATGCAGAGTTCGGTTTGGGTTTCCGTCTCACTGTTGACAAACATCGTGAGCATGCATTAGAACTATCAGAATACTTCAGAAGTGAGATTGGTGATGAATTACTGGATTCCATTCGTGACGCAGATCAGTCTGATGAACCGGGTATTTTTGAACAGCGGCAACGTGTGGAAAAGATGAATGCAATTTTGGAACATAACAACGCAACTGAGGCTAAACAACTTCTCACAATTTCCGATAATTTGGTTAAAAAAAGCGTGTGGATTATGGGCGGTGACGGATGGGCTTACGACATCGGTTTTGGTGGACTGGACCATGTTTTTGCTTCGGGAAAAAATGTGAATATTCTAGTTTTGGATACTGAGGTTTATAGCAATACCGGTGGACAGGCCTCTAAAGCAACTCCCATAGGTGCGGTAGCGAAATTCGCAAGTTCTGGCAAAGAAATTGGCAAAAAAGACCTTGGGATGATTGCGATGAGCTATGGCAATGTTTATGTAGCAAAAGTAGCAATGGGTGCGAATGATGCCCAAACGATAAAAGCATTCATGGAAGCTGAATCATTCCCCGGTGTATCGCTTATTATCGCTTACAGTCACTGTATTGCCCACGGCATTAACATGACAAAAGGAATGGAGCAGCATAAATTGGCTGTTGAAAGCGGTCATTGGCCTCTGTTTAGGTATAATCCGCTACTTTCAGCGCAAGGTAAGAATCCTTTGACTATGGATTCTAAAGCGCCCTCCATTCATATCAAAGATTATCTGTATAAGGAAAATCGATTCAAAATGTTAACGAAAAGTATGCCTGAGCGTGCTCATGATCTACTTAACAAAGCTGATCAACACGCAAAAGATCAATATGAGCATTATAACAGACTAGCGAAACTTGAACCTGTTCACCCGGTCAAATAGGAGAAAACCATGAGATTATCTACAAAATATATGGGAATTGATTTAAAAAATCCATTGGTCGTATCGGCATCCCCTCTCTCACGAAACATTGATATGGTGAAGAAGTTGGAAGACGCAGGAGCCCCCGCAATCGTCATGTACTCTCTCTTTGAAGAAGAGCTTTACCATGAAGACAATGAGTTGGAACACTATTTGTCCCATGGGAGTGAAAGCTTTGCTGAGTCTTTATCATATTTCCCTAGTCATCATAAATTGTCAGAAGGTCCTGAAGAATATCTAAATCAAGTACATCGACTAAAAGATGCAGTGGATATTCCCATCATTGGCAGCCTGAATGGTGTTTCAAAGGGGGGTTGGATCGAAAAAGCAAAACTGATTGAAGAAGCAGGTGCCGATGCGTTGGAACTAAACGTTTATTACCTTCCTACCGACATGAACGAATCAGGTACACACATTAAACAAAATCATTTGGATATCCTGGCAAGCCTAAAAAAATCGATAAACATTCCAGTCGCAGTGAAAATTGGACATTATTTTAGTGCACTTCCTTCTTTTGCCCGAAGGTTGGAGGAAGCCGGTGCTGATGCTCTTGTTATGTTTAATCGATTTTACCAGCCGGATATTGATCTTAAGAATCTGGAAGTCATCTCTTCTCTCAACCTCAGTACATCAGACGAAGTTCTGCTACCGCTGAGATGGATAGCGGTACTCTGGAAACAAGTAAATATGTCACTGGCCGCCACATCAGGTGTCCATACCGCAGAAGACGTTCTAAAACTTACCATGGCTGGTGCAGATGTTACCATGATGGCCTCCGCACTCTTGAAATTCGGCCCCGCACACATTGAAAAAATATTAAAAGATATTGAACTGTGGATGGATGAAAATGAATATGAAAGTCTCACACAGATGCGAGGGTCTATGAGTATGAAAAATGTGCCAGATCCTGGTGCGTTTATGCGTGCCAATTACATTAAAATTCTGCAGGATTTCCAACCGAATCTGTAGCATTAGTATTATAAGATACAATCAACGGCTTGATTGTTAATAGTCGTAGAGTTATTTATTAAAGCAAATTGTCTCTTATAAATAACTCTTTACGGATGATTCTTATATAATTTTAATAAAGTCTCATACTTGAATCTTCGTAACTTTTTGTTTTAACAACCCAAATTAAAAATATTTTCCTTAGGATTTTTATGGATGATAAAAAATTACGAATGGATGTAGATCCGGAAGAAACCCAGGAATGGCTGGAATCCCTTCAATCTGTTTTGGATAGTCAGGGATCCGATCGCGCCCATTTTCTAGTTGAGAAATTGATTGATCATGCGAGAAGAAATGGTGTGAGAATGCCATATAGTCCCAATACTGCGTTTCAGAACACAATCCCCCCATCTCAGCAAAAACCATATCCCGGTGACAGAGCAATTGAGCGTCGTATAAAATCGATAATCCGATGGAATGCCATGGCGATGGTGGTTCGAGCGAATAAAGAAAGTCACGGAATCGGCGGACATATATCCTCCTATGCTTCATCTGCTACGTTGTTGGAAGTTGCACAAAACCACTTTTTACGCGGGCACGATCATCCATCAGGCGGTGATTTGGTTTTTTTTCAGGGGCATTCATCTCCCGGCGTGTATGCACGGGCATTTCTGGAAGGACGGTTGTCGGAAAATAAATTAACAAATTTTCGTCGTGAAAGTGCAAGTGGCGGTGGACTGAGCTCTTATCCTCATCCCTATCTCATGCCAGATTTCTGGCAGTTTGCTACCGTCTCAATGGGACTTGGTCCTTTGATGGCAATTTATCAAGCGCGGTTCATGCGGTATATGATTGACCGTGGTTTTATTAAAGATTCAGGACGAAAAGTTTGGGCGTTTTTAGGTGATGGCGAAATGGATGAACCAGAATCACTAGGTGCAATCACGCTGGCTTCCCGGGAACAATTAGATAATTTAATTTTTGTAGTGAACTGTAACTTGCAACGACTGGACGGTCCTGTACGCGGAAACGGCAAAATCATCCAGGAACTTGAAGGTGCATTCCGTGGTGCAGGATGGAATGTCATTAAGGTGATTTGGGGTTCAGACTGGGATCCTATCCTTTCAAAAGATAAAAATGGTATTCTGGCAAAACGCATGGAAGAAATTGTGGATGGTGACCTGTTAAAGTATGTAGTTGAAGGTGGCACTTACATTCGTGAACATTTTTGGGGAAAACATCCGGATCTAGCTAAAATGGTTGACCATCTAACGGACGATGAATTATGGAAATTACGTGTCGGCGGTCATGACCCTGCAAAAGTATTCGCCGCTTATAGTGAAGCAGTAACCCACAACGGACAGCCTACCGTCATTCTGGCACGTACAATTAAAGGGTATGGATTAGGTGAAGCCGGTGAAGGAAGAAATATCACCCACTCACAAAAGAAACTGAATGAAGAAGAACTCCTTCAATTCAGATCCCGGTTTGATATTCCTTTGACCGATGACGTGGCAAAATCATCCCCATTCTATCGCCCTGATGAAGACAGCAAAGAAGTACAATATTTGTTAGAGAGAAGACAAACGCTCGGCGGCTTCCTACCCACACGAAAAAATATTGCCGAAAAATTACCTTCACACAATCTGGATTTCTTCAAAGAACTTATGAATGGATCCGGTGATCGAGAAATCTCAACGACCATGGCATTTGTTCGCTTGCTGACAATATTAACCAAAGATAAAGAGACCGGGAAAAATATCGTACCTATCATCCCAGACGAGGCTCGAACTTTTGGGATCGATCCCTTATTCAGACAATTAGGGATATACAGTCATGGTGGCCAAAACTATGATCCAGTGGATTCCGATCAGTTTTTGTATTATAAAGAAGCGGTTAATGGTCAGATTTTAGAAGAGGGTATCACTGAAGCCGGCGCTATCTCATCCTTCATTGCTGCAGGCACGTCTTATAGTATTCACGGCACACATATGATCCCCTTTTACATCTTTTATTCCATGTTTGGATTTCAACGTGTGGGCGATTCTATTTGGGCTGCAGCGGATATGCGTACCCGAGGATTTCTCCTGGGCGCCACTGCAGGTAGAACCACATTGGCCGGTGAAGGCCTCCAACACCAAGATGGACACAGCCATTTGGCAGCATCGGTTATCCCTAATGTACGGGCATACGATCCGGCATTTGGTTATGAAATGGCAGTCATCATTCACAGCGGTCTGCAAGCAATGATCGAAAACGATGAGGATGTGATCTATTATATCACGCTTTATAATGAGAACTACCAACAACCGAAATTGCCTGAACATGCGACTGAAAATATTATCAAAGGTATGTATCAGTATAAAGAAAATTCAATACACAATAAGCTCCGGGTTCAATTATTGGGTAGCGGATCAATATTTAATGAAGTATTGGCTGCGTCAGAAATTCTATCAGAAGATTGGAATATTGATTCAGATGTGTGGAGCGTGACCAGCTACAGCGAATTGCGTAAAGACGGAGAGTACAAGAAAAGATGGAATATCCTACATCCAGAGGATGAAAACCAAATACCATTCGTAACGGAATGTCTTGATTCCGAGAGAGGACCAGTAATTGCCGTCTCGGATTTTGTTAAATTGGTAGCCGAACAAATTGCACCATTCATCCATCATAATTTTACTGCATTAGGGACAGATGGTTTTGGTAGAAGTGAAGCTCGGGCGGAATTACGAGATTTCTTTGAAGTCAGTCGATACTACATCGTACTAGCAGCGCTAAATAGTTTGTCAGAAGCTGGAAAAATTGAACCATCAACAATTAGATTGGCTATTGAAAAATATGGATTGGATTCAGAAAAACCCAATCCATTGACAGTTTAGAAAGTGAGATTTTATGATTAAAGACATCTTTTTACCTGACTTGGGAGAAGGCATCAATACTGTTGAGGTCAGCGAAGTATTGGTTAAATCAGGTGACACCATAAAGATTGACGATACCATTATCATTCTCGAATCCGAAAAAGCAACGATGGAAATTCCTATAGAATTTGATGGTGTGGTGACAGAAGTTTTGGTAGAAGCAGGAGATGAAATTAAGTCAGGGGCACTATTAATCAGGATTGAATCCGAAGCTTCGGATATACCGAAAATGGATGAGCAGAAAAAATCCGATAAAGAAGAAATCACGGATGAGAAATTAACTGACAGTGTCACCGAATCCATCACGTCGGTTCCTCTGGCTTCTATAGATTCACAAGCACCTGTGACAGTACAGAACAAAGTTCCCTTCGCGAGTCCATCCGTTAGACTTTTTGCCAGAGAACTGGGTGCAGATTTATCTCTAATCGCAGGTTCCGGTCCGAAAGGACGAATTACAAAAGAAGATGTGCAATCCTTTATCAAATCTGTATTATCTAATAACCGTTCATCACAACCCAATCTAGTTTCCGTTCCGGCAATTGACTTTTCACAATGGGGCGAGATTGAATCGGTTAAATTATCAAAAATAAAACGAATCACAGGTGACCGATTACAACAAGCCTGGCAATCAATCCCTCATGTGACTCAATTTGACGAAGCGGATATCACTGAATTGGATGAATTCAGAAAAACACTGAAATCCCTGAATCAAAATGAAAAAATAAAAGTCTCGTTTCTACCATTCCTGCTTAAGGCTGTCGTGCAATTACTAAAAGACATGCCCGAATTTAATGCGTCATTAGATCATACAGGACAAAATTTAGTGTATAAAAAGTACTTCCACGTTGGCGTTGCAGTGGATACTCAAAACGGATTGGTCGTGCCTGTCATTCGTAATGTGGATACAAAAAACTTTAGAGAGTTATCTGAAGAATTGGTAACCATCAGCGAAAAAGCCCGTGGAAGAAAATTGCTTCCTGATGATATGAAAGGTGGATGCTTTACCATATCCAGTTTGGGCGGCATCAGTGGAACCGGATTTACACCCATAGTTAATCCGCCTGAAGTGGCTATTCTAGGAGTCTCGCGATCAAAATTATCGCCCGTTTTTCGTAACGGATCGTTCCAGCCACGGATGATACTCCCCTATTCACTTTCGTACGATCACCGTGTTATTGACGGTGCCCAAGCTGCACGATTCACAAAAAGATTAAATTTGCTACTTGAGAATTTCGCTGAACTCAAGGGACTGGGACTCACCTAATGGAACGAAAAATACTTCATGCAGAAGTTGTCATTATTGGCGCAGGTCCTGGCGGATATGCAGCTGCCTTTCGTGCTGCCGACTTGGGTAAACAAGTCACACTCATTGATAAAAATATTGCCCTCGGTGGTGTCTGTCTGAATCATGGATGCATTCCTTCAAAAGCGTTGTTACACCTTGCTAAAGTTATCGATGAAGCCAGGGGCGTAAGTAAGCACGGAATCCATTTTGGCGCTCCCCGGATAGATTTAAGCGAAGTTCGTAATTTCAAATCAAAAGTGGTATCTCAATTAAGCCGCGGAATCTCCCAAATGGCAAAAGCCCGAAAGGTGAATGTCATTCACGGTACCGCCAGTTTTTTATCAGACACTAAAATTCTTGTTTCTACATCGGACGGTGAAATTGAATTATCATTCGATCATGCAGTCATTGCAACCGGGTCAAGCCCTGCAAGTATCCCCGGATTACCCAAAGATCACAAACATGTAATGACTTCGACAGAAGCGCTTGATCTGGCGAATATTCCAGGCAGGCTATTGGTCATTGGTGGTGGCTATATCGGTTTGGAGATGGGAACTGTCTATCGGGCTTTAGGATCTTCAGTCACAATTGTAGAATTTATGCCAAATTTACTGCCCGGCGCAGATCAAGATCTGGTAAAACCGCTTTACCGAAAACTTAAAAAAGATTTTGAGAATATTTATCTGTCGACAAAAGTTGTATCCGTTGATAGCCAAAAAAATGGATCATTGAAGGTTTCCTTTGAATCTGGAGATAAAGCGTTCAGTGAAATCTATGACAGTGTGTTAGTTTCCGTGGGACGAAGACCAAATTCTAAATCTCTGGGATTAGAGAATACAAGAATCTCACCTGATAACCGTGGCTTTATCTCTGTCAATGAAAAGCAGCAAACTTGCATACCAACAATCTTTGCAATCGGAGATATTACAGGAGACCCAATGCTGGCTCACAAAGCTACCCACGAAGGAAAAGTCGCAGCCGAAGTTATCGCTGGTTTACCAGCAGCATTCGACGCGAAAGCAATCCCTGCGGTGATATTCACTGATCCCGAGATTGCCTGGGCAGGACTTACTGAAACTGAAGCCAAGGCAAAGGAGATTCCATACGAAAAAGGTGAATTTCCCTGGGCTGCCAGCGGTCGTTCGTTGGCTATTGGTAGAAATGAAGGACGAACTAAAATTCTGTTTGACCCCGATACTAAACGAGTTCTGGGTATTGGTATTGTAGGTCCAAATGCTGGAGATCTAATTGGTGAAGGTGTTTTAGCGATTGAAATGGGCGCAGATGCAGAAGATATTAGCCTGACTATTCATCCGCATCCCACACTCACAGAGACCATTGCTAACGCCGCCGAAGTCTTCGCTGGCACCATAACGGATTTATACATTCCTCCAAAAAAATAAATGATTTCCATCGATCAATTTTCAGCAACGCTCATTTGTTTGAGCATCCTGATTCTCACGCACTTGTAGAGACACCCCATTTATCCTTATCAGAATCCATTTATGTTCTGCAACTTTGTCACAGAAAAGCCACGTTTGACCATTTTCATGATATTTGCAGAGATAGATAAAAAATGAAATTACCGGGAGAACCAATTAGATGAATACACAAACAACAAAAACGTACGAATACCAGACAGAGATTAAAAAACTTCTGGACATCGTCATCCACTCACTGTACAAAAATAGAGAAATATTTGTACGAGAACTCATTTCCAATGCCGCAGACTCTCTGGAAAAAATCCGTCACATTCAGCTGTCTGACAAGGATACTGGAAAAGAAGATTTGCCATTAGAGATCAATATTGAAATCAATAAAGATGCAAAAACATTTATTATTTCTGATACTGGTATCGGAATGACAAAAGATGAACTTATTTCAAACCTGGGAACAATAGCGCACTCCGGTTCCACCGAGTTTCTGAAGAATTTAGATAATTTGAAAGGCGACCCTGCAAATCTGATTGGTCAGTTCGGGGTTGGATTTTATTCCGCATTCATGGTTTCCGACCATGTAAAGTTTATTACCAGATCCTATGTAAAAGAAGCAGAAGGACTGGTTTGGGAATCAGATGGAAAAAACGATTATACGATCGATCGTGAAGAGGGCATCACCCGTGGCGCGAGAATTGTTCTGAATATTAGTGACGAATTCATTGATTATACTGATCCTGAAAAAATCAAATCCATTATAAAACAGTACTCTAACTTTGTGGGTTACCCCATCAAGGTCAATGGTGAACAAGTGAATACCATAGAAGCCATCTGGACAAAAACGCCTGCTGATGTGACGGAAGAAGAATACAATGAGTTTTATAAGTTTCTGACTAACTCTTTTACAGACCCCCGATTTAGAAAGCACATTTCTACTGACGCACCGATACAGATGAATGCTCTTCTTTTCTTTCCAGATGACAATATCGAAAAATTCGGATTTTCACGATTAGAACCTGGTATTAATTTATATTGCAATAAGATTCTGATCGAAACACAAGTGAAAGAATTGCTCCCAGAATATTTCAGATTCGTCAAAGGGATTGTCGATTCCGAAGATTTGCCACTCAATATTTCAAGGGAAACCCTTCAAGATAACCGAGTTATTGGCAAGATCAGAAAATTTCTCGTCAAACGAGTGATAAAATTCCTTCAGGATCAAGCAAAAGAAACACCGGATAAGTATATCGATTTCTGGAAAGAATTTGGCCAATTCATCAAAGAAGGAGTTCATTCTGACTTCGACAATAAAAATGAACTGGCGAAACTGTTGAGATTTGAAAGCAACAAAACCAATGACGATAAATACAAATCACTAGAGGATTATGTCTCATCAATGCCTTCTGATCAGACAGATATCTATTATCTTCACGGAGATTCCAAAAAGGATGTAGACCAGAGTCCGTATTTGGAAATGTTTAACTCAAATGATATTGAAGTTCTATACTTATTTGAGCCGATTGACGATTTTGTTTTATCAGCTCTCAGAGAATTTGATGGTAAAAAGATCGTGTCGTGTGATAGTGCAGAAATAAAATTTCCAAAAAGTAAAAAGAAAAAATCGAAGTCCGAGAAATCTGATGAAGCGCCATCTAACAAGGATATGAAGAAATTTTCTGATTGGATGAAGACATATCTAAAAGACCGGATTTCCGATGTAAAAGTGTCAGACCGATTAACAGATAGTCCTGCGATTTTGGTTAATCCGGATGATTCTATGACAACGCACATGCAAAAGATCATGCAAGCCACTCAGGCTGAATTTAAAATGGGAAATAAAGTACTTGAAATCAACCCCGATAGCTCAATCATTCAAAAGATGTTTAAGCTATGGGAAGTGGATAGCAACTCAGAACAATTGAAGTTATCTACTGACCAACTGACAGATAATACTTTCTTATTAGCTGGTTTACCAGTTGATACCAAGACCATGGTGGATCGTATCCACAAACTCATGGGTAATCAGGTCAACTGATATGAATTGAGGAAATAATGAAAAGGGGCTGATTATCAGCCCCTTTTTTGTTTTATTTAAGAATTAATATTTGACGTTTTATCAATGGGTTTGCATAAACGTCAAAATATGGATTAAATTCTATAAGTAATAACTGAAATATTTATGATATACGATACCCATATACTATTGCCCCCCCATTCTATCTCGTGTACAATTGAGACCCAAAATCTTAATCTTAAACATTTAATTTATCCTCATCTTTTTTGTGAGAATAACGGATTGTATGATATGGAGAAATATGTATCATCCGATGGAAGGAAAAGAATCTCAAATTTCGAGATACTGGTTAATAAACGTGTTCTATAAGAAGTGGAATTCAATTCGTGATAAACAGAAAATTGGGTGCTGTAAATTTCAGCATAATTGTTAGTTATCAGGTCGCTTGTGCTACGTTAGGTGCACTTACGTATGGATTATTGATACAACAATATATTGTTCGTATTGCCTTATTATTAATAATTTTAAACTTGGTCTCTGGTGCTGAAGATCAGATAGTAATCACCCAAGAGGATGAAGATAAGATAATCGAGTATATTGTCGATTTCAACCATGATATCAGTAGAATCGTTAACCCTCGTTCATCAATGCTTCCTTATCAACAACTACAAATAACTCATTCATTCAAAAACCTGATAACCTTTGATTTGAAATTGATGCCCTACATTGTTCGCCAATTCCAAATTCAGGCAGAGGCTCGTGTTTTTGTAGGAGCAAAGTTAGCAAACAGAGCGATAAACGGTTTAGATGATCTACAAAAATACCAACAAGAGCGTGTGACTAATCTTAAGTCGACGGTTAAACCAATGATTAATTTCCCAGGGCATTGGTTAATTGGTCAATACTTATTGGGAGACTGGATCAAGGAAGAATTTGATCCAATGTCTGATCAAAAGGCTTTTCCATATTTACAGTGGTGGGAAAAAAATCAACATCTATTTATATTCAATACAGAGAACCCAATTGAGATAGACAGAACTTACAATTATGATAGTCGACCACACATCACAACTCATTCAGATGGAGATCTGTTGACAATCGAGGCAGTAGGAGCAAATACTTTACATATAATACAACGGGCCGCAGCTGAACTTGGGAGCAAAATTTTTATTGGCGAGCAACAATCCATGAATATGTATGGGACAGTAAGAATGAGAGATATGACGTTTGCTGAATTCTCTTTTTTTATTGGCCGAGCGACATCTTCACGTGTTGAATATCAGTTAATCAATGATACATTTCATTTTGGTAATCCTGAGTTCAACTACCAAGTGCAACTCAAAGAGTGTTTGTAGAGACAGCGGAGCTGGCTTAGAATCTCCGTATCTCTCAAAGACAAAAATGAGGTGTACATATGAGAAACTACAGCCAACTCACGCTGGAACAAAGATAC
>JABMOW010000122.1 GCA_013204025.1 Fidelibacterota bacterium
GTATCTTTGTTCCAGCGTGAGTTGGCTGTAGTTTCTCATATGTACACCTCATTTTTGTCTTTGAGAGATACGGAGATTCTAAGCCAGCTCCGCTGTCTCTACAAACACTCTTTGAGTTGCACTTGGTAGTTGAACTCAGGAAACATCATGACTGGAATGAAACAAATTCTGACTATTTGATGAGCCACGATGTTAATTTCCAAACGAATGGCGAAGATGAAGCCAGGTATTTACAAATTAGTGAAATCACAATTTCCACAAATCTTCAGTCCACTCCCGATAATTTCGATCTCCATGACCCCTGGTACGCATATCAGGAAAACGGCGAATGGATTCAGCTTGATAAATTTTTTCCTCTGACGGAATTGACAAATGACGGCACATATAATGTATTTCTAAACCAAGGTGATATTAATGACCCATATAATGGAGAACCGATCTACACAGTCCGTGCCCCCATCTATGTTACAGAAGGAAATGACACTTACATGTTTGATGGTTGGTCAGGTGAAAATGTGAGTTTCAATGAATTAGCCCATGAAACTCCGGTAGTGTTCCATCAACCCGAAACTGAAATTGTAGCAAATTATGTGCTAGTATCGAGTATGAACCAGGTCTTTTCAATTCCTCCTGGATTTATAAATATGATTTCATTTAATGTACTACCTGACAATCCTGCAATTGCATCTATTTTTTCAGGTGTCACCAATATTATGATCCAAGACGATAATGGTGGGTTCTTTGTGCCTAGTTTTTCAATTGACACTATTGGTGACGTAGATATTGTTGAAGGGTATAAAATTGATTATTGGGATTCAGAAACGATAAATTTATCTGTCCCGGGATTACCTGCATACTCTCACACCGAAATCACTATAAATGGTAATAATTCTATGAATTACTTTCCCTATTTAAGCCAGGACCCAATGGACATCGATGAAGCCTTTGCAGACATATTTGATGATATTTTAATTATCCAATCTGACATGGGGGGTTATTATATTCCTATTTATAATCTTAATTCGATTTATACGTTATTACCCGGTGAAGCTTATTACTTTACTTCGAACAGCAGTGATCCTATTAAATTCCGCCTGCCCAGACCAGCAACCCCCCGACAGATGTCTGATGAAACCTTGGAGGAGAAATTAGCAGCGATGGAATCACAGTACTTCTACCCAGTTGAAACCGGTAACTCATTTCCGGTACTCGTTGAAGGACTTGAAGATATAACTGTTGGCGATGAAATTGTTGCTTATTCAAACGGGAGTGTAGTTGGGGCTACACGAATTGCAAATCCGAGAGATCCAGTTCTTGTTGTTGTTTGGAATGCTATTGAAGAGGAGAACAGGAAGTTACCCGGATTTATAGATGGCGATGAGCTCGATCTTCGACTATGGAGCCAGGATCAACAGGTTGAAATTAGTCTGACAGGCGATTTGATTTCTCATCCTTATGGCGAGATTGAATTACTGTCTGGGGAAATGACATTAGGTTCGGTGATAACACCTCTCAAATATCAATTATCCGAACCTTATCCAAATCCATTTAATCCGATCACTACAATCCGTTATGAATTACCGGAAAATGGTATGGTAAATATCGTGATCTACGACATGATAGGTAGAGAAGTTACTCAACTAATTAATGCTGTTGAAGAACCAGGTTATCATTCCGTCCAGTGGGATGCAACACAATTCGCTTCCGGTACCTACTTCGTCAAGATGACTTCCAGAGAGTTTGTTCAAACCCAGAAAATCATGCTGGTAAAGTAAACCAATTAACAACTTTCAAAACTTACAAAAACAGGGAGCTTTCGGGCTCCCTCGACCATTCAATCCAGAACTCATTCCTGGATTAAAGAAAAAGAAGTTACTCAAAAAGATTTAATACAGCGACCCCCCCGTTCCCGGAACAGGGGGTTAGCAACTTTTAAACATCAGCTTGCCAGTCAAGGGTATCTGACATCTAACCGGGTATTACCTGGCTATTCACCAAATTTTTAAACCGCGTAAAGGGTCATTTCGTTTCCCTGGGTAAAAACGGTCCCTAAAATATTTTTTGGGAATTTTTGAAAAGTGCTATTTGTCAAAATTATACAATACATTTTATTAATTGACAGTATACACGTGTAATAAAAATATTTGCACTACTTCAAATCAATTTGTAATATTATCATAAATTCATATGGAGAATAGTTAGAAATTGAAATTCAATCTATCAGAATTTGATCCACATTACTTTCACGCCAGTGCATGGTTTCTTCTAATTATATTCTGCCTGATCTTGTTCGCCAATCCAAGAGAGCAATTGGGTGACGTAAACAACGACGGCGACATCAATGTGCTCGATATCGTTCGTGTTGTCAATATTATTTTAGAGAACGACCCACTTCCAACCGACTATGAACTCTGGGCTGGTGACGTGAATGTGGATGAATCTGTCAATGTACAAGATGTTGTTATTATTGTTACTATCATCTTGCAGACGTTCGACTGCCCAACACTGTATTCACCTTGTTCAGATAATTTGTCAGAGTGCTGTTTAGATCCCACTAGTCATGAATTTGAATATGAACTTGACACCTTTGGAAATTATGGAAGCTGGATCAACGATGTACAAATTGTAAGTGAGGATAATATTTGGATAGTAGGCAGTATTGAAACGGATTCCATTGAATATAATGCAGCACATTGGGATGGCAATGCATGGGATTTTATGGAAATTATAAATACTTCTGATTTGAACAGTATTCGTTTTTTTTCAGAGAACAATATTTGGGCATTAGGTAGTTATCCAATTCATTGGGATGGGGAGAATTGGACACTATATCATCTAACACAAATGGGAATAATTCCGGGTGGTCTAGGTGGGAAGATCTGGGCAAAATCGGAAAATGATATTTATTTTATTGGAAGACTTGGTCGTATTATCCATTATAATGGAGACACATTCGAGCAAATGGAAAGCGGAACTGAGGTAGATCTACACGATATTTCTGGTTCAGAAGATGGTGAACATCTATTCGCAGTTGGGTTAACAAACTCAGATTGGTGGGGAAATTTAATTTTGGAATTTTCTGATGGAAGCTGGAGTACATTATATGAAAGCGATCACTACCTCCCTGACAATGGTGACTTTGGTGCAGTGCTGAATGTTAGCGTTCATGCTGATACCGCGTATATCATGACAATGGGTGGACTTTGGAAGTATAATTATCTTGATCAAGGTTCAGATTTCGTATCAGAGAACAACTATAATGAGGGTAATTACTATCACAGCAAGCATATTACAGTACTTGGATTCAACGACATATTTACTGTCAGCTCACGTTGGAACACCGCTCATTACAATGGTGAAACATGGTACTATGATAATGATGTAAATCATAATTTCGGAAATGGCAATGTTTGGGTAAAATCTGCAGATTATAATGACAGTATGTTTGTAATAGTCGGATACATTAGTAATCCTCAAACAGGATTGGTTATGAGATGCTTAAGAGAGTAATTTTCAGCATATACTCTCATAAATTAATTATGTTATTTATTTTATAATTCTTAATAAGAAAAGGAGAAAACATGAGAGTGTGCATGTTTTTAGTACTATTTGTATCCTCGATTACTGCACAAGTCAGTCAAGGAGGAACACCTTATAGTATTCTCCATAACTTGGATCGAAATAATATCCCGATTATGACGGTAATGTCTCATAAATTGTGTAAAAATTAAATAGGGTGCTGCTAATTGTTTTAATTTTGTTTAACCGAACAAAAAGTGAAAAAACAAAGCCTGCCTGCCGTCAGGCGGGGAGCAACACCCATGGCAAGTAAATTAAGACCATCAGAGATAAAAAGAAAAGAAATAGCATCCATGATCCAGTCAAAATCTGAAGACCTGTTGATGGATTTCTTTCGCAAGTCATCTGAACTTGTATTACAGAACTCTCTGGAGGAAGAAGTAACTGACTTCCTGCAAAGAGACTGGCATCAGCAGAGCAAAGAACCCCGAGGCTACCGAAACGGCTATTATGACCGTAAGATTAAAAGTAGTGAGGGAGCAGTTAATGTTAAGATCCCGCGTGTCAGAGATACTGAAGAAGAATTTGAAAGCAGCATTCTTCACCATGTGAGATCACTGGAAAAGAAAATCGAAAAGCTGACCGTTGAGATGTATGTGAGAGGCCTTTCAACCAGAGACATAGAAGATACCTTCGTGGATGAGTCCGGAAAGACCTTTCTCTCTCGTAGTGTTGTAAGTGGTCTCACAGAGACATTAAATGAGGAATACCGGCTATTTTGTGAGAGGGACTTATCCTCATACGATATTGTCTACCTATTCGTAGATGGTGTCTATGAATCGATCCGTCGGTACACCAATAATCAGACTATTCTATGTGCCTGGGCCATCTGTAGTGACGGTAGGAAAGTTCTCTTGCACATAGAAGCAGCACAATCAGAAAGTGAAGATAGTTGGAGTGTCTTTTTCGAAGGTATGATCAATAGAGGACTCCGGCAGCCTCTGGCATTGATCAGCGATGGCCATAAAGGTCTCAAGAACGCCATTACCCGTGTATTCCCAAATGCCAAACGGCAGCGTTGCATAGCTCATAAACTTCGCAATATTCTCAACAAAGTCCCGCATCATGTTCAGCATGAAGTGAAAGATCTGGTGAAGATGGTTTATTATGCAGCTGACAGGGATACTGCTGAGTATATTGCCGGTCAGGTTATTGAGAAGTATGCGGAAGTCTATCCGGCAATGGTTCGCTGTTTTCAGGAGGATCTGGATGCCTGTCTGACACATCTTGATTTTCCTGATGGCCACCGAAGACTCATCCGGACTACGAACTTGATTGAGAGATCATTTGTTGAAGAAAAACGTAGAACCAAAATCATTCCCCAACATCAGAATGAAAAGGGAGCAATGAAGCTAGTCTATGGCACTCTGATCCGATCAGCAGCTCGCTGGCAGAGAGTGACAATGAGTGATTTGGATTTAACGATTTTGAAGAACTTGAAGAAAACAATTACAGGTAAGATTGTCTCTGATGAAGACCGAATATCTTATCTGTTAGCAGTGTGACCCTGTGGTTTTTACACACAAAAAAAGACTTGACCTTTATAGTTATTATTGTGATGGCATGCTTGCTTTAATTCAATACCATTTGAATTGAATAAGATAATCACGCAATGGGTGAAATTTGTGATGGGCTTTTGAACGTTGAGAACTTTGATACGTTATTATTAGATTAACCCCCGCCGATTCGAATTTACCATTTGAATTTGAATGTTTATGTTAAAAAGGTGTCATTAAGTGGATTGTGGAATATTTATGAAAATTTTAGTTTAGCTGGTATAGTAACAAAGTGAATAGAAATTCTAGATCATCCATTTTAGCGATCCCTATCGTTATATTCATATGTTTGTTTGTCTCGCAAGTACAAGCCGATCTTACTCGTGACGTGCTTGGCGATGTAAATAACGACGGGATTGTTAATGTTCTTGATATCGTTCGGGTAGTGAATATCATATTGGAAAACAATCCGGTCCCCACCGACTACGAACTCTGGGCAGGAGATGTTAATGCCGACGAATTTGTAAATGTTCAGGATATCATCGTCATTGTGAGTGTAATCATGGGAACAATGGCTGAATGTCCTGATTACCTGATTACCTGTGAAAACGATTTAACTGATTGCTGTATTCAATACTCAAGCCATGAGATTACTTGGGAATTTGAAGTTTTCGGTGATTCACCGGGAAACATAAATACCTTAAAAGATGGTTTTATAATTAATGAAAATGATATTTGGATTGTTGGTGAATACTATTTAAGCCCACAACCCAACGACTTTTTGTTTAATATGATACATTGGGATGGTAATGAATGGAACACAACTCCTATGGAACCTGACAATAATGATTATGGGCCATATTATTTATACTCAGTGTTTGGTTTTGCTCCAGATGATTTGTGGACAGGCGTAGGTGCTCCTGTTTATTATAATGGAAGCACCTGGTTTGAATATGGTCACAATAATTCGAATTTCCCTGAAGATCTTGGTGGCATCGATGAGATGTGGGGAGTTTCTTCAGAAGAGATGTATTTGGGAATGGATTCTGGTGATATTATATTTTGGGATGGTGATGAATTTTCTATCATGGAAACCAGTACTGGCACCCTGTCTCAGTATCTCGACTTAGTCGAATTTATTGATATATTCGGAACTGACTCAAATCATATGTGGGCATTGTCATATAATATAATGCAGTTAAATGAAGATCACCCAATAACCCTACAGTTCTATAATGGTTTTGAATGGGTGGACCAATATAACATAGATAATTGGGAACCAATCGAAGGAGAGATTTCAGGAACTATTTATAACGCTTGGGCTTATGGAGATACACTCTACATGATCAGTGGGTGGTATGGGTTGTGGAAAGAATCAATAACTACAGGAGAAGGATATTATGATGGAAGTATTGACGATATTGACCCCTGGATTTATGTTCATGGAAAATCCCTAGTAGGAAATCATTATAATGACATATTTACGGTTAGCTGGCAGGGATATTACGGTCATTGGAACGGAGTTGATTGGTATCATGGTACTGAAATCCGTGAGTATTTTGATGCGATGGGAGTTTCAATAAGTTGTAAAGGTTTACATGTCAAGGACGATATAATAATCGCGTATGGTGACGCCAACGGAGGACAATTTGCTTGGGTAGCAAAGGGGACCAGAAACTAAAAAAGAAGTTGGGCCGATATCTGTATGTAGAAGTGCATGATACCGACCCAAGGATAGACGCTTTCGATTAATTAATAAAGCAACTAAATTATATTAAGCAATTTCTGTAATTGCTCAATAGTAAAATTTCGATCGATTTGTTTTTTAGTTGGAGGTATAATAGCAAAAACAAAGATGGAGATCGATATGAAAACACAGTCAGTTTTGAGAACAGGTCTTTTCCTGTTATTAATCTGTGGATTACTTTTCCCCACAATCACTACTCTCGAGGTCACATACATCGATTTAGATGATTCTAGCCCGTTAGGTGGTTCATGGTATTTGTACAATTCAACCGGAACATCGCTACTGGCAACTGTTAATTCTGGAAGCCTAACACTAGTTACAGTCGGTAATGACTATAAACTATTATCGGCTCCAACAGCTCAAGGAAACTCGTTTCTACATTGGCAAAACAATGCAGATAATTATCCGAGATGGATAGATTATCATTGTGCCGATTCAATAGCCGATGAATATACAGCTGAATATAAAGATCAACAAGAGGTGACCTTTCTATCAACGGACGATGTACAATTCCTATTACACGATCCTTGGTTAGTTGACGGGAATAATGATTCTTACGGTGAAGACTATTATACCACACCCACGGAAACATACTATTCATTTGAAGATGTTGGTGGAACTCCAAGTACTCCAATATACCCATATTATAAAGTGAAAATAAAAAGACTTGATGCAATCCTTGATGATAACGACATTGGAGTTTATCAATTCAATCAATTTGATGAAACCAATGTTAATGTTGAATTTGAGGATTGGGACTGGTCAAGCTCTTATTATTCTGAGGTCATGTTTCAATTTACATTGAATGATGAGGCTTACGATTACAAAGTGGATGCTGAATATGATCAACTTGGAAATTCCGACGATGACGAAATAATAATTAATACTGGTGAGACTCTTACAATTCCGGATGGTGGTACTCTAGAAATGAATTCAGGAGCAAAATTTACAGCTAAAGGTGTACTTAATATAGGATCTACCAGTGGATCATCCTCAACTATTGAAATTAATAGTAGCACACCATCTTTATATTGGGCCGGTATAGTCGTTACCCAATGGGGTCAGCTGACGATTGAGAATACCAATATTTATGATGTGTCTACTGGTGTTGAATTTCAGGGCGATACTGGAGCGAATGACTACTCTGGAGCGCAAAAAGAATTAATCCATATTGATGGCTGTGAATTTAATAATATTGGCGTAAGAGCAATATATAATAATAGTCCAATTAAACAGTCCGGAAACATTATAATCGTAGAGAATTCCGAGTTTTATGGAGTTATTTTAATTACATATGAATGGAATGGTGTGTTCACTCTAACAAATAACACTTTTATTGAGAGTTTATGTTCGATTCATAATGCCTATGGAACTTATACCATTAATAATAACAGATTCAAGGGGGATTTAACACAAACTGAACTTCCAAAATTCAAAATATTTTCTGGAGAAGGTGATTTTATGATATCAAGCAATCTGTTTGAAGGAGATCCAGATATTAGTTCAATCTTTTTCAACCGTATCGCAGACGCGACTACTGAAACAAATTTAACTATACTCCAAAACACATTTGAGAACTATTTTGGAATTTGTATTGATATCAAAGATGCCAATGCTGATCCAGATGACTATAATATTGATGTGCGAAGTAACATATTTGTTGGTGAAGCAAATGATAGAGATAATATCGCCGTTAATCTTAACGAATTGATTAACGACGGGACTATTACCAATTTTATAAGAGGCTACAATAATGTTACCGGATTTGACTACCACTATCAGGATCTAACGGGTGTGGAACTTGGTGGAGGAAATGATCTCTCTATCGATCCAATTTTTATTGGCGGGAATCCATATGATTATAACCTTAGCTGGAATAGTCAATGCATTAACACAGGCGATCCCGACCAAGATGATGACGATGATGAATGGGACGAAGACCCCGACGATCGAGATCCGGATGGATCGAGATTTGATATAGGTGCATTTCCTACTAATTACTGGCCAGATAGAGGTGATGTGAATGAAGATGATGATGTTGATGTTGGTGACAATGTCCTTTTGGTTTGCATTATTTTAGAAAACTGTGAAAATCCGACGCCTACTCAACAAATACGAGGTGATGTTGCACGTAATCAGATTTTGGAGGTAGCTGATGTTGTTGCATTAGTAAACTGCGAAATTGCAGAAATTTGTCCTACTGGTTTAAATAGAGATATGCCGACCGAGGGAACAGCAGATTTGATTGTTTCAGATTCACCAGAACTTAACAGGTGGGATGGAAACACCTTTATTGTCACAATAAACTCTGATGTGCCGGTTCATGGAATACAAGCAGACTTCCAATTTGAAAATATGATAATAAACGATATGGAATTACTGTCTGCATCCAATGGTTTGACATTGGATTACAATGAGATAAGCAACGGTTCTACGAGAGTTCTAATTTATCCGGAGAATAATTTTGGAATTCCAACCGGTGAAAATGATGTGCTTCTGATATCCTTCAGCAATCTGGAACGGAATGAACAAAACACAGGTATTCAAGTAAATAATATTATAATTGTAGACGAGTATGCCAGAAATATTTATAATTCAACAACCTCTCCTGAATTACCTCAGGTATTTGCACTTTATGCAGCTTACCCCAATCCTTTCAATCCGGTGACAACGATCAGTTATGACCTATCGGAATCTGGTCTGGTAAGTATTGTGATTTATGATATGACTGGACGTGAGGTGACGAATCTGGTAAACACTGTCGAAGAAACTGGTTATCATTCTGTCAGGTGGGATGCGTCCACTGCATCTTCAGGAGTATACTTTGTAAAAATGGTCTCCGGTGAGTTCACCCAAACCCAAAAGATCATGTTGGTGAAATAATACCCCTTTAAAACTTTACTAAATACAGGGAGCTTTCGGGCTCCCTGTTTAATTTAAAGAAAAGCCAGCCCACGCCAGCTTTCCTATTTTCAAAAGAGACTTCTAACGAGATCCCTTATGGCAGCGTACCCGCCATAGACAACGCAGAACTTAACGAACGTTTCAAAGAAGTACTCACCCATACCGTCAGTCCAGTGTTCCGTGTTCTCTTCTGTGTGTAGCTCTTCTACCATACCGAGTTCAACTTCCGCTTCGGTCACGTCTTCTGTGTCAGTAACTTCAAACCCAAACTGCTTCATCGCAATGTCCTTTCTTTTTTTGGTCCAAGATGTGTGTAGTCTGTATTGTGAAACCCACTTCCTTTCAGGATAAATCCTGCAGATTTAATTTCACGTTTCGTGGGTATCTCACAGTTACCACATTCCGGTGGATGATGGATGATTGGAAACAGCCGTTTCACTGTATTCCCACAACGTTCACAATGATACGTGTACACCGGCATCACATCAACCCCTGATCAGCCAGAGATGTATACCCGCCACCAGGCGTAATAATCACATGGTCATGAAGACTTACATCAATGGTGGAACATGCTTCTTTGATCTTTTTCGTGATTTTGATGTCATCTGAACTGGGAGTGAGATTACCGGAAGGATGATTATGAGATATTATTATGGCTGCAGCGTTTA
>JABMOW010000123.1 GCA_013204025.1 Fidelibacterota bacterium
TAAAAAATATATTAGAATGGGTGTCAGCCTTTCTATGCTGTTGTGTCCGTCTTCAAAAACGATTGGACACGAAAGTGATAATATAAAAAGAGTCCTTAACGGGCTTTTTTTTCGATCAGTCACTACCTAAACAGTGTGCCTTGTTTCACTTAACTTCTTATCCCCGTAGTGAAACATTGAGTCCAAGATCAGAGTTTGGTCACCATTTAGTCACTATGCAACGCTGGAAATGCCGCATTTTTCGCTTTTATATCAAACCGATATGCCGTGAATAGCTGTGTTATAGATGTTAAAAAGTCCTGTAAGCTGTTAATTTACAGGGCTTTATCTTGTTGTACCGAGGAGAGGACTCGAACCTCCACGCATTGCTGCACTGGTTCCTAAGACCAGCGTGTCTACCATTCCACCACCTCGGCATTTTCAAATAGGTTTGTCCGTAGTTGATGCTACACTAGTGAGCGCATCCACGATTAAAATGGGGCGAAAATTACGCACATCCCCAAATGTGAAAAAAACATTAACGAGGAAACAAATCAGAAATCACTGAAAACCATTCACCAAATAAACCTGCGCCAGTAGAAAATTGAGCAATCACCGGAATTTCAATCCCTGCGCTTTCATCCCATACCCGAATTGTGATGGTATGTCCGTCAATATATCCAGGCAGCTGAATCCCGCCAAATGGACACATATCTAATGAACCCTCGCATGCCAGATTCAGTTGCTCACCCGTCCATATTCCTGTGCCCACAAGTATTTCGCCTGATTGATTTGAACAGTCTTGATAATTGGTTCTGCCAGATGCATCAAATATCCCCACCTCATCGCCGATATCCAGCATAGTTATTGACGTCTGGAAAACCACCAAATGTGACTCCCCCGTATTATCGAGGGTCATCTGAAAATGAACATACGCACAACTACCGTCATCAATCGTGGCGTTGGGATTATAATTACTGGCTTCTGGGTCAGGACAGCCAGTGATATCCTGATTTTCATAAGTGCAGCTCCCATCATCTGCTGTGGCATCCAGATTATAATTGGTGGCGGCGGGATCAGTACATCCAGAGATGCCGGGTGAACTAGAGGAATCGTCACCACTGCATCCCAAAAACAGCAGGACTGCTATGATAAAAACACTATTCTGTTTCAGCATTCAGAGATTCAATGTTGATAATTGCCAGATTACTCCAATCAAGGCCGGGATAAATAACTCCTGATGGGATAGCGTCATAGTACTTATCTTCGGAGTCATCATAAAATTTGAACGTGGACATCTCCCCAATAACGATATACCCAACTGTGAAGTTTGTGCCGTCATCACCCATTGCTGGCACGGTTGTGTTTTCACCCTCCCAGATTGTTGACCCGATGCATACGGACTGACAAAAAGCACCGATCCAATCGTCACTGGTAAGTGACACACCATTTATTTCTGCAGATTGAATGATGTAAAATCCCTGTTGCGAGGATTGAGTATACGAGAAATAATCCTCTACAGAAGTGTACCCGGAAAGTACTATTGGATCCGTAGGATTTCCCATTATCATGTTTGACTGGAAAATAATCTCATTTTGCAAGAGTATGATCTGGTTTTCGCTTTCATCATAGTATCTGAAAAGGATTATGTCACCTGAAAAATCATTGCTGTATAATGTGAGCGAGAAAAGATATTTGTCACTGTATGAAAAATGCTGACCGTGTACCATGCCTCGGATCTCCTCACCCACAAATCCTGCCAACATATCTGACTCCGATCCGGTAGATATTCCGTTGATCTCCACTGTAGATGTCAAAGCGCCGTTGTGCTCAAATTGACTGACAGTCACAGACCAGTCTGGCGCACTGTTTTCATAGGTGCAGCTACCATCATCATCGGTAGCAGCGGGATTATAATTGGTGGCGAGTGGATCTATGCAACCATAAACAGGTGTATTCGGATCGTACTCACATGATCCATCGTCTGAAGTAGCTTCCGGAAGATAATTGATGGCCTGTGGGTCCGTGCATCCGTAGACCGTTTCAGTGGAGTCATATTCGCAGGAACCATCATCTGATGTGGCTTCAGGCAGGTAGTTGATAGCCTCAGGATCAGTACATCCGGGGATGTCCGACTTGCTTTCGTCATCATCAGAACACCCGATAATACCGAGTACTAACCATGTCATTACAAAGATTTTTGTTATCATTTTCATAGATAAAATTAGCACTATTCTACAAATAGAAAGGGGTCCAATACTGAACCCCTTTCTTTCCCTATAATATCGAATCACACGACTATTTCATCATGATCATCTTTCTTGCTATGGATACGCCTTCTCCTTGTAGCGAATAAACGTAAATGCCTGCGGAAACTTCAGTTCCATTCAGGTCTTTTCCATCCCAAATCAAGGAGTGATAACCTGCAGTTACCACAGAATTTTCAACCAGAGTCTGCACTTTACGACCTGAAATATCATAAATCGTCAGCGAGATACTTGCATCAACCGGCAGATTAAATCCGATAGTTGTTGATGGGTTGAATGGATTCGGATAGTTCTGAACCAGTTCAAATTGAACAGGAATAACATCTTCTGTGACTACCGTAATACTTCCAGTGGTCAATGGAGTTACTCCATAGAAATTACCGTCAAGTTCTGCAGAAACCCGCAGTTCTTTTCCGGCAGATTGGCTCCATACCCGAAGTTCGATGGCATCACCAGATGTGTATCCGTCAACATCAACGCCTAGTTCATGATATCCTTCCCATGTAGCAATCACGATTGGAGCATCTGTATCAATGATTCGCGTTGCGCCTACCAGAACTCCACCGGCATATGCAGCAACTTCATCGCCCGCACCAACAACACCTTGGATATCAGTAATGATAACCGGATGTGACAATCCTGTGGGAACGATGTTGTAATGCTGGGATTGGCTGGCAATTAGCACGGCTTCAGCATACGGATCAACATAGCTTCGGCCCATACCCATTTCTGAATAGGTCAATACGGCCGCGTCAGATCCCATCAGGAAGATTTCATAACCCATGCCGGGTTGCATTCCGCCTGAACCATCAATGGTATTTACACCAATTCCCGGTACATAATAATGTCCGCTTGCATCTTTAGCAACCAGAACCGGAATATCTGCCATTACATCTGCAATGTTCGATGATGTGCTCAACAGGTATGCGATATTATTCATCATAAGTGCATTAATGGTAATGGGCATTGACGCTGGGTCAATCAACGTTCCCGTCACTTCAAGCAAATGATCTTCCATTCCGGACAGGAATACCTGATATCCTTTTTCAGGAATCATATTTCCAATCGTATTCACTGGGATGCTGGGAGCATAGTAGTGACTGGCATCATCCTTAGCAACCAAAACCGGTACATCCGCAAATACAGATGTGATTTCGTTGTCGAGTGGAGCCACATAGAATGAGATATTGTTCCACATGAGTGCATTCAAATTGATTTGCTGAACGATTGAACATGCATCAATATCTATCTGAGTAATCACCTGTCCCCAAGTTCCATTACCCAAAATCAGGTTGACCTGTGAAGCTGACAACGTGTATTCGTAATCTGTTTCAGAATCCCATGCTTTGAAAACAATTGGATGACCATCGAAATAACCGGGAAGTTGGACACCACCGAAGGCACACAGATCAACCGATCCGATGCCCACCACATCTAACTGTCCACCCGTGAATACACCAGAACCAACAAGGATTTCACCGGTTTGTGAAGTGCAGTCATTGAAGTTTGTCTGACCCGATGCATCATATAACCCGATTTCATCTCCCTCTGTAAAGCATAAAATATCTGAAATACTTACCAATGAAGAAACACCAGTTGGTTCAATTTCAACGATAAAGTGAACCGGTTCGCCTACCGGATATTCACAACTGAAATCTTCGATGGTGCATGTATCACAATAGTTCGTTGCAAGTGGATCAGTACAACCGACACAGTCGTTGGTACCGTCACATACA
>JABMOW010000006.1 GCA_013204025.1 Fidelibacterota bacterium
GTTGTCGTCTAACGCTTCAAGGACACCGATATGTGCCCATCCCCGGGCAGATCCGCTACCCAGCGCCAGTCCGACTTTTTTTACAGTTCCCATGAGCCGTTTTTTAAGATCTTTTTCATTTCGTTTAAAAATGTGAGTCCGATTTTGTGCTTCCCTTTGTACACCAATAGACGCACATTTGCACCTTGGTTTTTCAATGCATCATATGCCCGTTGCGAAGCCAATAAAGGGACAATGTCGTCGTCTCTTCCATGACCAATCAAAATAGGCGTCTTTTTCTGGCTCGGATGGATTCGAGGTCTTTCTGCATCCGGATCACGTAAAAATCCTGCTATGGGGAATACACCGCCCAACGGTTTGTTCATCTGCAGAATGAATTCAAAACATACCAGCGCTCCCTGTGAAAATCCCATCACATAGACGTCACATGGCGAATACGCAGGCCAGATATGATCGCTGAAAAAATCATCCAGTAACTGACGGGGTCTGTCCATCTCCCATACACCGGGTGAATTTTCTATGGACCACGATCGTTGCCGATCATCTTCTTTTGCAAGGTAAGGCGCTTCCGGGAAAAACCACTGTGCGTCTGTGATATTCATGGAACGGCACACCTGTTGAAAGCTGGATCGATTACCCTGCCATCCGTGAAGTGATATGATGGCTTTCGAGGCTTTGGCTTCCGGAATAATCGTATCAAATTCGAGTTTATCGGGGATTTTCATATGCTGAATTTATAAATTGCTCCCACTGAATGATACTGATTTTCTCACGAGTTTGAATATGTGACATTGAATCGGATAATCCAGTGTTATTTTAGCTTAAGTGTAAGGGACGATCAGTGTAAATTTGCCTTCGAATTTTCAATTAATTTTTCATATTTCATAACTTAAATCAATTTATCAATAATCTTTTAGGAGAAATAATATGATTGTTGCCATACCCAGGGAAATTAGCCCGGGCGAAAACCGGGTCGCTGTGGTCCCGTCCACGGTAAAGGAACTGGTGAAAAAGGGATTCACTGTCCAGGTAGAATCCAACGCGGGAGCCGGTTCGTTTATTTCCGATGCGGATTACCAGAACGCCGGAGCAGTGATTGTTAACGATACCGAAAAACTATTTACCGACGCTGAAATGGTACTGAAGGTCAATTCGCCGGTGTTGAATGAAAAATTAGGAAAACACGAAGTAGATATGCTGAAAGACGGCACTGCTTATGTTTCCTTTTTTCAGCCCACCAAAGAAACTGATCTGGTACAGAAATTCCTGACAAAGAAAATCACGGGATTTTCAATGCACCTCATCCCCCGAACGACACTGGCCCAAAAAATGGATGCCCTCAGTTCTCAAAGTAACATTGCAGGATACAAATCTGTCCTATTGGGCGCTTCTCATATCGGAGTGTACATGCCATTGTTGATGACAGCTGCAGGCACGATACCCCCGGCAAAAGTACTGGTGCTGGGTGCAGGTGTTGCAGGATTGCAAGCCATCGCTACGGCAAAAAGACTGGGCGCTCAGGTAGAAGCCTTTGATGTACGTCCGGTGGTCAAAGAACAAGTAGAGAGCCTGGGAGCGAAATTTGTTGAAGTGGAAAGCGATTCGTCCGACGGTGTAGGCGAGGGTGGTTATGCAAAAGAAACCTCCGATGAATACAAGAAAAAACAAACCGCACTCATTAAAGCACACATCGCAAAATCCGACTTGGTCATTACGACCGCATTGATACCCGGCAGACCTGCACCAATCCTCATCCCTGATGACATGGTTGATGGCATGAAACCCGGAAGTGTGATCATGGACCTGGCAGCAGAAAATGGCGGAAATTGTTCCCTCACAAAACCGGACGAAGTGATTCATCACAATGGCGTCGTCATTGATGGTACGGTGAACATCGCAGGGAGTATGCCCGTTCATGCCAGTCAGTTGTACGCCAAAAACATCAGCGCATTTATTACGTACATGTGTCCCGAAGGCCTCTTGAACCTAGACATGGAAGACGAGATCGTCTCCGGCGCTATGTTTACTCACGACGGAAATGTGACACATGAATTGACAAAACAAGCTTTAAGCAGCAAGGGAGACGCATAACATGATAGACGTCATCACAATTTTTGTACTAGCGATTTTTATCGGGTTCGAAGTGATCACGAAGGTACCGCCAACATTACACACACCCCTTATGTCCGGGTCAAACGCCATATCAGGGATCGCTATTGTAGGTGCCATCATTTCCACGCAGGCCGGTGGAAGTATTGGCACGTGGCTGGGACTGATTGCGATAATCTTTGCTACCATTAACGTGGTAGGTGGATTTCTCGTCACAGACCGAATGTTAAAAATGTTCAAGCGCAAATAGGAGAATACAAATGATTTATATGAATTTATTTTACGTGCTCGCAGGTGTGCTGTTCATTCTCGGACTAAAAAAACTAAGCCACCCTAAAACCGCTAGAAACGGAAATCTTACCGCTTCAATCGGAATGCTGATTGCTATCGTGGTAACATTGGTTACTTTCGGTAATCTTGACTTCAGGATGATCGCCATCGGAATGATTATCGGCTCCATCATCGGCGCTTTCTTTGCTATCAAAGTTCAGATGACCGAAATGCCCCAAATGGTAGCGATCTTTAACGGATTTGGTGGTGGTGCTTCTGCTCTTGTTGCAGCCGCAGATTTCCTCAAAAATGCTCAGCACTTGATGAATGGAGACATGATCATGGTGGGCAGCTTTGAAATCAGCCCCATATTTTATGGTGCTGTAGTAGCATTCAGTATCTTTGTGGGAACGCTCACATTTACCGGTAGCTTTGTGGCATTTGGCAAATTGCAGGGATTCATCAGTGGACAACCCGTTGTATTTATGGGACAGAAAATACTCAACGCCGTTATGGCGCTGGTAATAATTGTCTCTATTGTAATGATGGCAGTACCAGGCAGTATTGACTTAAACTTGCTGTTCATCATCATTGTTGTGGTATCGGCATTCTTGGGTATTACCTTGACTATTCCCATTGGTGGCGCAGATATGCCAGTAGTCATTTCCCTGTTGAATTCCTATTCCGGGATTGCAGCCGCCGCTACGGGTTTCGTTCTTCTGAACCAGGGACTCATTATCAGTGGTGCTCTCGTCGGTGCATCTGGATTGATCCTTACCAATATCATGTGTAAAGGGATGAACCGATCGCTGGCAAACGTGATCTTCGGTGCCGTCGGTGGCGTTGTGGAAGGCGCTGCTGCTGCCATTCAGAAACTGAACATCAAAAGTTATTCCACCGAAGAAGCAGCAATGATCTTCGACGCAGCGGATAAGATCATCATCGTTCCCGGATACGGACTGGCAGTCGCCCAGGCGCAACATGCGGCACGTGAAATCGCTGATTTTCTGGAATCCAAGGGCAAGAAAGTCCTCTACGCAATTCATCCGGTTGCAGGAAGAATGCCGGGACATATGAATGTTCTTTTAGCAGAAGCGAATGTCCCGTACGAACTGTTGAAAGATCTAGATGAGATTAATCCCGAATTTGAAGATTGTGATGTGGCGTTGGTATTGGGTGCAAACGATGTGGTAAATCCTGCTGCACGGCATGATAAATCCAGCCCTATTTATGGAATGCCTATCCTGAACGTGGATAAGTCTCGGACGGTGATCATCAACAAACGAACCATGAATCCTGGTTTTGCAGGTATCCAAAACGAACTGTTCGGATTTGATAATTCCATCATGGTCTTCGGCGATGCCAAAGTCATGCTGACCCAATTATTAGCGGATCTGAAAGACCTGTAAAAAAAACCGCTGATTATCATTTACAAAAAAGTCCGTCGAAAGGCGGACTTTTTTATTTTAAATCGGATAATAAACGTTAGTGCATGAAATAATCGTTTCCTGTTAATCTCAAATATTTAATATGATATTCACGATCATGATGATATCCTGAATATTCACTGCACCATCTCCGTTTAGGTCTGCGGCGATCAGTTGTTCCGGTGTGGGATCTGCATTTTCCAGAATAAAGTTGACTACCAAAATGATATCCATTACATTGATGATAGCATCCTGATTCACATCACCGGGTACAATCCAATAATTGTTGTCTAATGTGAAATCCCAGATTCCCCGTCCATAAGTACCAAACCGAGCGGTGGCCAATTCCGGGACAAAATCTACAGTCCAGTACGTTTGATCAGGCGCAGATATCCCCGCCATATCGTACCATGTTCCTTCGTCCCAAACATAAGCGTAGGGTCCCACTTCAGTTGCAGCGAAGAGGATGTCTTCATTTTCGGTGGCTGCCAATTCATATACCAATGTGGAGGGTAATCCTGTATTCATAGATGAAAAACTACCACCGTGATCTTCCGTCATGAATACAGCGGGGTTGGAGTATCCACTACCGGCGACGATGACTCGGCCTAACTCCACGCCTGATGCCAAGATGGTAGCTCCGTAAAAATAGTGTGATCCGGGTAGGGTAAATCCAACAGATTGCTCCCAGCTGTCACCACCGTCTTCGCTATGAAAAAATTTGCCGTCTGTCGTAAGCAGATACCAGTAATTCGGGTCGATGGGTGAGATTTCCATGGCGGAACCGTAGTTGTCGTCGGTGGCAAACTGAGTAGGCATCACTGTGTGAGTTACAGAAAAATTGGTGCCTGTAAGACGAACGATGTGCTGCCCAATAGCATACGCTACATGAGGTGATTGGGGATCTGCAGTGACGGGAGGCAGCCAAAGGAAACTGGTCCCAGTAAAATCCCAAGTGGGTCCGTTACTATTGGTCAACGCATTGGGGTAATACAGTACAAATCCGGGATAATCGCACCAGATGCTTCCACCACCGTTTGAGGAAACAAGATGTCCGTAGTCTCCGCTGATGACTTGGTCGAAATCGAGGATTCCTTCACCATCGTTCAAACTCCGCTGATACCCTTGATCCTGGCTACCGGCATAGACAATATGGGGTTCACTCCGATGGGTATATGTGCCGTAATACTGACTGACACCCAATCCCTGAAGCGAGAGATTGCTCACCGATTGCAAGTAATCATATGATGCATATAAACCGCCATCAGTGCTGATAAGTGTCAGTTCGTTTCCATTCAGATCCGGGAAAAGTCGTATCTCCGGGATATCAGCATGAAGTCTATCAGATTCGTTTCCATAATACTCCCACCAACTATTCACTAATTCCCATGAATTTGCACCGTCATTGCTCCGAAATACTTCCATTCCACCAATGTACACGTGATCCGGGTTGTTATTGGATGAATTGAAACTGTTTACAGAAAAAGTCCCGCTGGGTGTTTGTCCTTTATCTACCCAGGTAATTCCTCCGTTGCCCGAATAGTATATGTGGTCACCCACCCGTGCATAAAGAAACACATCGTCGTTTTGCACGCCGCCGGTAAGCAGGGTGTTTCCAGTGCTTTCAGGATTGAATTCAGCTATAAATGTCAATTGATCGTTGGTTTGAATCCGGTATAGATCGCCGTCATTCAGCAAGTACACAGCGCTAGTCGTATAGCGTGATGTCCAAATATCAAAACTGCCTGTCATTGTAGAAGATAAATTTATCACCTGCTGGAATGAGATCCCTCCATCCGTGGATTTGTGCAGAACGTACATCTCCTGCCACAGAGAGTAGTCCCATTCTTTTGCTAACAGATAGATTGTATTCAGTTCATCATTTTTAACTACAATCCGCTTTGCATTTCCCCAGTTTTGCAGGTTGTCCAACCCGGTGGTTTCTTCGATGGTGAATCCGTCATTTTCAGTAGTGTATAGGGTCTTTCCAGCACCGATGAGCAGTCGCTGACCGATGTCAGTGTCGATCAACCGCAACAGTGTCATTCCGGGTATCTGAAAATAATCGTTTAGAGATTGCCAGCCTTCACCATTCAGTGTGCCCTTCCAGATATTTCCACCGGATGACCCGCAATAGATGAATCCGTTTTCAAAATCGATATCAGCAGTATGGATTCGACCAGAGAGATTATTACTTCCTTTTTCTGTCCACATACCTGAAACCTCCCGGCTTCCGAAAGATGCGGGGGTAGATGAGGGTGCATTCGTGCGATCGCTGAGTATTTGTTCTCTCGTTTGTGTTTTGAAGAGGCGTTTTTGACGACGCGTCGTTTCATCCATTTTTCGCCAGTCGGTATCCGGGGCAGTTCGGTGCATTTGTTCCATCCACTCCTGTCGCTTTTTCTTAAACTCTTTGCGTTTTTCTTTATGCAACTGAAACTCTGTGGGAACAGGCATATTCTGATCTTCCCGTTGAACGGATTGAAAGTATTCCGCACCAATATAAATCAATGCGATCAGGGAAATTAACAGAATCATTTTTTTCATTTTATGGATTTCCTATAATGATTTGGATTCATCCTTTACCAAAACCGAGAAAACAACCACGCAAATTAACGCAATAAAAAATGCAGAGAATCGTGGTGTGATCACGGTTTCGAATAGAGGAATAATTGTAAATAATGTACCACTTACGAGTCCTGCCAAGACACCCGCACGTGAGGTTTTCTTCCACCATAATGTGAGTACCAACGCCGGACCGAACGCTGCACCCAGTCCACCCCAGGCATAAGAGACCATTTCAATTACCAGATTTGTGGACTTCCACGCCATACCGAATGCCACTATGCCGATGATCACTGCAAGAATGCGTCCAACGGTTAGCAGGTTAATTTTAATGTAATCACTGAAGTATCGTTTGGTGATATCTTCTGTGAGGACAGTGGTGGTGACCAGCAATTGGGAATCAGCCGTGGACATCATCGCGGCAATCGCGCCTGATATAAAAATTCCTGCCAGCCAGGGGTGGATCAATGAAGTTGCCATGAGGGGCATGAGTTTTTCAGGGTCTGTCAATTGGTCCACCGAATGGAGGATCTCACCATTAAATGACAGCATACCGTTTGAGATTAATCCAGCGCCGACTATACCAATAAACAAAGACCCAAAGAATGCAGGTATAGCCCAAGCGATGGCAATTCGTCGTCCAATTTTGATATTCTCTACCTTATCGATTGCCATGAACCGGGTCACCAGATGGGGTTGCCCCATATAACCCAATCCCCAGCTGAGTCCACCGATTGCTCCCACAAGGGCGGAGAGTCCTGTATTGCCGCCAAAGACTGTTGAGAAATCCAAAGATACCGACCCGCTACCGGTTCCGGTAAGTTCAATCCAACCCACCACTGGGAGGATTACCAACGTTCCAATCATAATGATTCCCTGGATCAGATCCGTCCAGGCCACTGCTAAAAATCCACCCATCAGCGTGTAGAACACAATAATGACAGCGCCCAGCATCATACCCTGAAGTTCTGTCATCCCGAAGGTCACATTCAGGACTTTACCAGCACCGGAAAATTGTGCCGCTACATAAAATGTAAAGAAAAAAGTAATGATAAGTGACGCAATGAGTCGCATCAATCCGTTTTCGTCGTTGAACTTTTTGGCAAATAATTCAGGGATGGTGAGAACATTATATTTTTCGGTGGCCAATCGAAGCCGTGTGGCGACTACGAACCATGAGAAGATGATCCCGGAGATACATCCCACCACCGTCCACAGTTCCAATAAACCGGACAGCAGTGCGGCACCCGGCAGACTAATAAGAAGCCATGCAGACTCCCCAGACGCCCGTTCAGAAAATGCGATAACCCATGGACCCAGACGGTGTCCTCCTAGGGCAAAATCTTTCATATCCCGGGTGATGGTGACCGTATACAGTCCCATCGCTAATACTAAAATGAGGTAGATGATAAATCCGATGGTTACAGGATCCATATAATCTCCTTCGTTTGTTGTTCAATTTTCACCGGAAACCGGGCAGAAAATTACCCTGAACCGAATGAAATAGGGTATTGGGAAACGTAAGAAAGAGTAAGTGATGTTTCGATTCGATTTCCCCTCATTTTCCCCGTTTTATTATCCGGGCGGTTCAAGGTAAACTAAGGCACACATTTTTAGACTGAATCATTAAATAATATTAGGATTTATGGACAATTGCACTTGCAGATTAGTCCGGGAGATTTATGGCAGATAACGTTTTAGACAAAATTTACGATCCTACTCATGTTGAGGATAAATGGTATTCCGTATGGGAAAATAACGGAAGTTTCGCTCCTGATGAAAATAGTCTGGATCCTTCATTCACCATCATGATTCCACCGCCCAATGTGACGGGGATCCTCACCATCGGCCATGTATTGAACAACACGCTCCAGGATGTTCTCGTCCGGCGTGCCCGGATGCAGGGGTACAATACACTATGGCTGCCAGGAACCGACCATGCCTCCATCGCTACCGAGGCGAAGGTGGCCCGGAATCTAAAAGACCTGGGTAAGGACAAAAGAGATCTCGGGCGGGAAGTCTTCCTCACACACGCCTGGGATTGGACAGAGAAATATGGTGGTATCATCATCAAGCAGTTGAAAAAGCTGGGATGCTCCTGCGACTGGTCTCGTGAACAGTTTACCATGGATGATGATTACAGTCACGCTGTTTTGGAATCATTTGTCAGATTGTACAATGACGGACTCATCTATCGTGGCGAACGAATCATCAATTGGGATCCGGTGGGTCTTACTGCTCTCTCCGATGAAGAGGTGATCTATCAGGAAACCAAGGGACACCTGTGGTATTTTAAATATCCTCTGAAAGATTCTGACGGCTCGGTCATTGTCGCCACTACCCGTCCTGAAACCATGCTCGGAGATACGGGTATTGCAGTGAATCCCGATGACGTGAGATATGAAAAACTGGTGGGAAAATCGGTGATTCTTCCACTCGTGGGACGAGAAATTCCTGTTTTTTCTGATAATTATGTGGATAAAGATTTTGGAACCGGTTGCGTAAAAGTGACCCCAGCTCATGACCCCAATGACTTTGATATGGGCGAACGACACGGCCTTGAAGTAATCAACATCTTGCATCAAAATGCCACCCTCAATGAGAATGTGCCTGAAAAGTTTCGCGGTCTGGACCGATATGACGCCCGAAAAGCAGTGGTGAAGGATATGGAAGCATTGGGTTTACTGGTAAAGGTGGAAGATTATGTGAACAACGTAGGGCATTCTGAGCGAACAGACGCCGTTGTTGAACCGTATTTATCCAAACAATGGTTTGTAAAAATGAAACCACTGGCCGGACCTGCACTGAAAGCGGTTAAGGAGGGACGTGTCTCGTTTTTTCCATCTCGATGGGTGAAGACATATGATCATTGGTTGGAGAACATCCGGGACTGGTGTATCTCTCGTCAATTGTGGTGGGGACACCGAATCCCCGTTTGGTATTGCGTCGGTGATGATCATTGTCTGCTTGAATGTAAAGAACCCATTGTATCGGTTCTTCCACCTGAAAAATGTCCTCATTGCGGTTCAACAAATTTGGCCCAGGACGAGGATGTTTTAGATACCTGGTTCAGTTCATGGCTTTGGCCTCTAGCCACACTGGGCTGGCCCAATGATACAAAAGACCTGAAACGATTTTACCCCAGTTCCGATTTGGTCACTGGTCCAGATATTATTTTCTTTTGGGTCGCCCGTATGATCATGGCAGGGTTGTATTTCAAAAATGAAATCCCCTTCGAGCGTGTGTATTTCACAGGTATCATCCGGGACAATCTGGGAAGAAAAATGAGTAAATCTCTGGGGAATTCCCCGGATCCGCTTGACCTCATTGCCACCTACGGCGCCGATGCGCTCCGGGTTGGACTCCTCATCATCGCTCCACAGGGGAATGACATCTTGTTCAACGAAGACGATATCGAACAGGGACGAAATTTCATGAACAAGCTGTGGAATTCTGCTCGTTTTGTTCTGATGAATCTGGACGATGATCTACCTTGCGACATTTCTCAAGTACCTGATGGTCATCTGGATACCACCGACCGATGGATACTATCGCGTCTGAATCATACCATTCAGCAGGTGGATATTGCCTATAGCCGATATCGAATGAATGAAGCCGTTAAACTGGTTTATGATTTTGCCTGGGGGGATTTCTGTGACTGGTACATCGAATTTGCGAAAGTCCGGCTTTATGGAAATGATACGGATGCCAGAAAAACAGCGCAGTCCGTATCTGTAACCGTGTTAAAAACGATCATGAAATTGCTGCATCCGTATGCCCCATTTATTACAGAGGAAATCTGGTCCAAACTGAATTCTGATGATGAAGTAACACTCATTCATTCACCCTGGCCGGTGGCTGCAGAGAATTTGATTCGGGAGGACATCGAAACAGACATGCAGGTGATTATGGATCTAACTCAGGCAATCCGCAATGTACGAATAGATTTAAATGTACCACCTGGGAAGCAGGCCGCGTTAATGATCCGTGGAAGTGAACACATGATCGCGAAAGTAATTGCGAATAAGGATTATCTCTGTCGACTTGCTCGAATTGGAGATTTTTCTGCTGGCGAATCTCTTGAGAAGCCTCATCATGCGGCAACAGTGGTGGTCCACCAGATGGAAGTATTTGTTCCATTGGAAGGATTAATTGACATCAATGACGAAATTGCACGCCTGAAAAAACAGATCGCCGATATGGACGGCAGACTGAAAGCGGTGAATGGAAAACTAAAAAATGCAAATTTTGTATCTCGCGCACCTCACCACGTGGTAGAACATGAACAGATCAAACAGGCGAAATATGCAGAAAACTTACAGAAACTTCAGGAAAATCTGAAATCTATAGAAGAATAGTGATAGCTTATCTGCATACCAATCCCTGTGCAGAAATATAATATCTGCTTCAGTTTCAATGTGTTTCGGATATCCATTTCTGAAAATCAGTTATGAATACCTCTAACACTTTTTACCAGACTACCCCAGAATCTGATATCACTTATCTGAAAGGGGTGGGACCACGCCGCGGCGCCGTATTGAAGGCTCATGGAATTCATACGATCCGTGATCTTTTATATTATATCCCCCGGAAATACTTAGACCGTACGCTAGTTATGAGCATCAACCAACTCCGCATTGGCGATGAAGCCGTCGTCATTGGAAAAGTCCTTGCTACCGGATCGAAAAAAACCCGAAATCGAAGTTTCTTCCAGGTGACCATATCCGATGGTAGTGGAATGTTGACCTGCGTCTGGTTTCGCCACTCCCCATGGATCACCGAAAAATTTACAGAAGGTGAACTGGTGGCGTTCTACGGGAAGGTTGAGTTTTATAATGGCCTGAAACTGGTCCACCCTGATTTTGACCTGTTGGATACTGGAGAAGATCCGGTGAATACAGGACAGATACTGGCTACCTACCCATCTACGGGAGAACTGAAATCCGTCGGATTTGACAGTCGAGGATTTCGTAGGGTTATTCGAAATGTGTTTAGCGCACTGGATCAATTTCCAGTAGATCCGATTAAAGATTTGTCTCTGTCCCTACCGTTAATAACTCTAACAGACGCATTGAAAACCATTCACCAACCTCAATGTCAGGAGGATATCCCCAAAGCGCTTTACCGACTGAAATTTGAGGAACATTTCTTTTTTCAGTTACTCATGGCGCTTCGCCGAAAAGTACTACGTGAAATCGTAGGGCGAGTATTTGATCAGCAGGGCGCATATGTAAAAGAAATGTACGAAAAACTGCCCTTCAAACTCACAGATGCCCAGATTAAGGTACTGAGAGAAATTCGAAGCAACCTGAAATCTCCGTCACAGATGAACCGACTACTGCAGGGAGACGTAGGTTCCGGAAAGACCGTGGTTGCGATGCTAACGGCAGCCCTTGTCATTGGTAATGGCGCTCAGGTCGCAGTGATGGCTCCGACAGAAATTCTCGCTGAACAACATTTAGCAGGGTTCACAACATTTTGCGATCTGGTGGATATCCAAATCGTACTGCTAAAAGGCGGTATCCGTGGCGATCAACGGCAGGATATTTTGGATGATATCCGAACCGGGAAAACTCAACTGGTGGTGGGGACTCATGCGCTCATACAAGAAGATGTGGTCTTTAAAGATTTGGGACTCATTATTGTGGATGAACAACACCGATTCGGCGTGGATCAGCGAAAATCGCTCATGGATAAAGGATGGTCTCCCGAGATGCTTGTGATGACCGCCACACCTATCCCAAGAACGCTTGCTATCACCTATCATGGCGATATGGATGTCTCCGTCATTGATGAACTGCCATCTGGTAGAAAGACCATTAAAACCACGGTAGTGAAACCGACACGATTACCCAAAGTATATGACTTCATCCGTAAGGAAATCTCGCAGGGACGACAATGCTTTGTTGTGTATCCTGTTATCGAAGAATCCGAAAAACCGGATATTGAAGCAGCTGAAACCGGATATCGTTATCTGAAAGAAAAGATATTTAATGCATCTTCTGTCGGGTACATCAACGGCAGGATGAAAACCGATGAACGAACTGAACAGATGCGGAAATTTGAACGAAACGAGACACAGATTCTGGTAGCGACAACGGTCATCGAAGTGGGTATTGATATCCCAAACGCTACGGTGATGGTGGTAGAAAACGCCGAACGGTTTGGATTAGCACAACTACATCAATTACGCGGTCGGATTGGCAGAGGTGCCCATCAAAGCTTTTGCATTTTGGTTGAACGTAAAAAAACGGAAAATGGACGTCAGCGGTTGAAGGTTATGGAACGAACTATCGATGGATTTCAAATCGCCGATGAAGATCTTGCCATGCGTGGACCTGGCGAATTTTTCGGCACTCAACAGTCAGGGTATGCCAAATCCCGGATTGTGAATTTTCGAGAAGACGGTGCGGTTATCCAACAAGCACGACATGCTGCATTTGAAATTGTTGACCGGGACCCTCATCTCACAGCTACTGCCCATCGCAACCTCCGAAAACGCTTCACGGACAGGTATCAGTCCATGCTGGATCTAGTGAATATCGGGTAGGAGAAATCACAGATTTCACCAATTACACAAATTTATTTTAAGAGAAAATAAATCAAAATACATCCATCACGAATAACTCAACACCCATTTGTAATTCCCTGATTTATCGTTATTGACAATTTGTTAGAAAACCAGACGAAGACATTATTGAAGTATCCGTTAAATGACTTATGATCCGCAAAAACACCATCGGCGATCTATCCGGTTAAAGGGATATGACTATTCTCAACCCGGTGCCTATTTCGTCACTATGTGTACCCAAAATCGAAAAATGTTGTTTGGAGATGTGGTTGGCGGCGAGATGAATTTGAATGATTATGGTAAATTGGTGGAACTTGAATGGTTTAAGACGGAGAAAATGCGGACCAATATCCGATTGGATGCATTTGTCGTCATGCCAAATCATTTACACGGTATTATTGTTATTGACGATTGTTGGGGCACGGAGCATCGTGCCCCAACTGTGCTTCATTCTCCAACGATAGAACAATTTGGGAAATCCACATCCAATTCAATCCCTACTATAATTCGTGGTTTTAAGTCCGCAGTCACAACACAAATAAACGCAATGCGTCATTCGCCCGGTACCAAACTCTGGCAACGAAACTATTATGAGCACATTATCCGCACTGAACGGGAATTACAGCGCATCCAGCAATACATCGTTGAAAATCCGTTAAAATGGGAGAACGATAAATATTTTCAATAATAGTAAATTCTAAAAGTAACCCAACATTTAGGGTTGATCACGTCGTACTCCAACCTCTACCTCAACGAAAAAAATTTGATAAATCAGGAACCTATATTTATATTTTTCTTGCACTTGTTACAACTCGTAACATACATTCGTACAGGTAATTATAGGAGGATATACCAATGAGAACTGACCCTACTTCAAAAAACTACCCCGTTCGTTTAAGGACAATCACCATTTTTGTCATCACTGGTATCGCGTTATTGGCGTACCTATTCCCCCGGTTCTTAGGTGAACCGAAGTCGATTCAAACCGTGAAGGATAAAGTGGATTGGACTGTTTTCGAGATCCCTCCCGATATCAAAATCGAAATACCGGAGCGACCTGATAAACCAGATAAAATTATAATTATAGATGTGCCATTTGAGAAAGATCCGCCATCCATACCACCAGAATTTTGGATTCCAGAAATAGGTGTCCGGCCAGACCTACCTCCGTCTCAAAAACCAGACTGGCCACCTTTTGTCATATATGACAGAGATCCAATTCCACTGTCTCCGATTTCACCGGAATATCCCGATGATGCCGTCAAACTGGGGATCGAAGGTACTGTCCATGTACAGGTTTACATTGATAAATATGGAATTATCCAAAATATCCTGATCATCAGGAGTGACAGCGTGATGCTGAATGAAGCAGCGTTAGATGCTGTAAAAAAAACCAGATGGGACCCTGCCAGACAACGGGATAAGAAGGTGGGTGTTACGGTTGTGATTCCTATCAAATTCCAGCTGCATTAAGCAACTTGAACAATAAATAGTTATGTTAAAAGAGCGGTTATTTCTGACCGCTCTTTTTTTATCTGGAATTGATAACAAAATATTTTCAATAACAGGAAAATATAATAATGAATGAATATTTGGGGTACGAACCGTCGTACTCCGGAGAATGCAATTTGATAAATCCAAAAACTGCCATTTATACTTTTTCTTGCACCTGTTATAATTCGCAACCTACATTCCAGTTAGTATTTATTAGAGGATATACTCATGAGAATTGATCCTATTTCAAAAAATTACCCTGTTCGTTTAAGAACAATCACTATTTTTGTCATCATTGGTATCGCATTATTGGCGTATCTATTTCCCAAATTTTTAGGTGAGGCTAGACCTATTAAGATTGTGAAAGAAATCAGTGATTTGACCAGTATTGAGATCCCTCCCGATGTCAAAATGGAAATACCGGATCCACCCAAAAGACCCACAATCCCTGTAGCGTCAGATGAGGAATTTCCACCAGATACAATCATTACCATTCCCGAACTTAAATGGGACGCAGATTTGATGGCATGGGATAATCTACCACCACCCTCAAAAGCCGATTGGCCAGCATTCAAGGTTTATGATCGTCCCCCCAATCCGTTAACGCCTATTTCACCTGAGTATCCTGAAGAAGCAATGAAACTGGGGATAGGTGGAATCGTGAGAGTAAAAGTTTATATTGATAAATATGGGATTATCCAAAATATCGAAATCTTTAGCAGTGAAAGTGTGATGCTGAATGAAGCGGCATTAGATGCTGTAAAAAAGATACGGTGGGATCCTGCCAGACAAAGGGATAAAAAGGTGGGCGTCACCGTGGTCATTCCCATCGAGTTTAATTTGGAAAATTAGACTGATCCGTCTTTAACGGTTTATATATTATTAAGCGGTCAGGTTTGGCCGCTTTTTTTATCCGGAGAGATTTGCTTTCAAGAACTCCCGATTCATTCTGGCAATATGGGCAACGGATATTTCCTTTGGACATTCCGCTTCACAGGCATACGTATTGGTACAGTTGCCAAAACCTTCTTCATCCATAGAGGTGACCATGTTCTGGACACGCTCTTTTCGTTCTACCTGTCCCTGAGGAAGGACTGCAAATTGAGATACCTTCGCGGAGACAAACAGCATTGCAGACGAATTTTTACATGTGGCGACACAAGCACCACAACCAATACATGAAGCGCCATCCATGGCGATATCCGCACTTATTTTAGAGATAGGGATGGCATTCGCATCCGGAGCGCCACCCGAATTTATAGAAATGTACCCACCCGAAAGCATGATGCGATCAAACGACGTTCGATCCACCACCAGATCCTGAATTACAGGAAACGCTTTTGCCCGCCATGGCTCAACAACAATTGTATCACCATCATTAAACCGACGCATGTGAAGCTGACAGGTGGTAATCCCGCTGATGGGACCATGGGCGCGACCATTGATGAACATACCACAGGTGCCACAAATACCTTCCCGGCAATCATGATCGAAAGCCACTGGTTTTTCACCTTGTTTCACCAGCGATTCGTTAAGCATGTCCAGCATTTCAAAAAAGGACATTTCTTCGCTAATATTGTCCACAGGGTAGGTCTGAAATGAACCTTTAGACCGGGAATCCTTCTGTCGCCAGATTTTCACTGTGACTTTCATTATTTGTAACTCCTTGTGGTTAACTGAACATTTTCGAAGACCAAGTCCTCCTTATGCATCTGGGGAGGACTGTCGTCCCCCGTATGTTCCCATGCGGCTACAAACGTAAATTCATCATCATTTCGCATCGCTTCGTTTTCTTCGGTTTGAAACTCTTCCCTGAAGTGGCCTCCACAGGATTCGTTCCTCATTAATGCATCCCGTGCCATTAGTTCAGCCATATCCAAAAAATCTGCCAATCGTCCGGCTTTTTCCAGTTCAGTGTTCATGGTATCTTCAGAACCCGGTACTCTCACATCTGCCCAGAATTCCTTTCGGAGTTTGGGAATTTCGACAATGGCATTTTCCAGATCGGCTTTATTCCTGGCCATGCCCACTTTTTCCCACATGATTTGGCCAAGTTTTTTATGGATTTCATCTACTGTTTGTTTGCCATTAACGCTCAATAACTTTCGGATATTTTCTTTTACTGCGTTTTCTGATTTACCAAATTCTGGTAATGACGTATTCACTTTCCCCGCTTTTGTACGAGCAAGGTAATCTGCAATGGTATAGGGCAGGATGAAATAGCCGTCTGCCAATCCTTGCATGAGTGCACTGGCGCCCAATCGATTAGCGCCGTGATCGGAAAAATTCGCTTCACCCAGCACATACAATCCCGGAAGGTTAGACATCAGGTTATAGTCTACCCATAGCCCACCCATCGTGTAGTGAACTGCGGGAAAAATACGCATGGGAGTTTTGTAAGGATTCTCACCAGTGATCTCTTCGTACATATCGAACAGATTTCCGTATTTATCGGCTACCCAGTTTTTTCCATTTCGTTGGATAACGTCAGCAAAGTCCAGATAAACTGCTAACTTTGTACTACCTACACCATGCCCTTTGTCGCACATTTCTTTCGCCCTGCGAGATGCAACATCCCGAGGAACCAGATTACCGAATGCAGGATAGAGTCTTTCCAGATAATAATCTCTTTCGTCTTCGGGGATATCAAGAGGGGCTCGGTTGTCTCCTTTTTTCTTCGGAACCCAAATCCGGCCATCATTCCGAAGACTTTCGCTCATGAGTGTAAGTTTGGATTGAAATCCGCTTGCCACAGGAATGCACGTTGGGTGGATCTGTGTAAAACAGGGATTTGCAAATAAAGCGCCTTTTTTATAGGCACGATAGGCAGCAGATCCGTTACTGGCCATTGCATTTGTTGACAGGAAGAACACATTGCCATATCCACCCGTTGCAAGAACGACAGCATCTCCGGCGTGCGAGGATATTTCTCCGGTGACAAGGTCGCGGATGATGATGCCTTTTGCTTCACCATCGATCATCACGATATCCTGTAGTTCAGTTCTGGGATGGAATTTCACCTTCCCTGTGTTCATCTGACGGATGAGAGATGAGTAGGCGCCCAGCAGCAATTGCTGCCCTGTTTGTCCTCGGGCATAGAATGTTCGAGATACCTGTGCGCCACCGAATGAACGGTTGTCCAGTAGTCCACCATAATCACGGGCAAAGGGAATGCCCTGTGCCACACACTGATCAATAATATTATTGCTGACCTCCGCTAATCGGTACACATTTGCTTCTCGTGAACGGTAATCGCCACCTTTGATTGTATCGTAAAACAGCCGGTAAATGGAGTCTCCATCACCGGGATAATTTTTCGCTGCATTGATCCCACCCTGTGCTGCAATACTGTGTGCCCGACGAGGGGACTCGTGATAGGAAAAAGCCTCTACCTGATAACCGAGTTCAGCCAACGTAGAAGCGGCAGATGCACCTGCCAATCCTGTGCCTACCACCAGGACTTTGTACTTTCTTTTATTGGCGGGATTCACCAGTTTCATATTGAATTTATGAGAGGTCCATTTTTCGGACAGAGGACCCTTAGGTATTTTCGATTCCAATTTCATATTAATTTCCTCCTCCAAGTAAACCAAAATATAAAGGTATCATCAGAAATCCAACGGGTAGAATGAGCCAAAAGAATACGGCCACCACTTCAATGATGGATTTATATTTGGTGTGGTTCCACCCAAATGTTTGAAATGCGGATTGAAATCCATGCCGAAGATGAAAACCCAACAGAAACATAGCAATCATATAAAAAATAGTGACAATCAGATTGCCAAATCCAATATTATTAGACATAACGATATCAAAGAATTTTCCTCCGCCATGCTCCAACTGGAATGTATACCAGATTGTGGATAAATGAACCGCAAGAAAAATGAAAATTACACTACCTGTGATACCCATGGTTCGGGATACAATCGTGCTGTTTTCTCTTGCCTTATTAACCGCATACTTGACTGATGTAGCTTGCCGATTGGCGATGATAAGTCTGATACCGTTGAAGATATGCCCTAAAAAGATCAGCGTTAAAATCAATTCAATACTTCTGACAATTGGTCTAACAGCAGATAATGTTTCGACGTAGGTATTAAATGCATGTGGTCCTGCGAAGAGGAATAAATTGCCAATGAGGTGTATTATAAGAAACAGGCAAAGAAGTACTCCGGTAATGGCCATTTGTATTTTTTTGCCGATGGAAGAGTTTAAGAAATCAAACATCCAACCCATATTTTCTCCTGATTTCCTTTTATAGTGATTGATTAATATACATTTTGGTAGAAAAATCCGACAATAAAATTAGGACTTATCACTCTCATTCAACAATGGATTTTCCCGTTTCCAGACGGAGCGAAATGGACACATGGAATAATTGTTATTTCTAAAATTGATCGGATAAATTTTTCACTGAAATAGGGAACTGTTTATTAAGATATTTGAAAGTTCATAAAACAAAGAAGGGGTGGAAAATCCACCCCTTCTTAAAATCGGAATCACAGAATACAGATAGATTATTTTTTATAATCAGGCCATAATGCGGTACGTATTTTCAGTTCCATCCCGGGTTCTAGTAATCCGCCGTCATTATTCAGCATTTTTTCGTTATCCCAGAACAAAACCACCCACGCGTATTCATCTTTATACACTTTCTTTGAGATGCTCCATAATGATTCGCCTGCTTTTACTGTGTAAGTCGTGAATTCGTATTCAAATTCAATAGCGTTGCCTTTGGGCTTTTTTAAATCCAGCTCATTATAAGGAAAAATCACGTCAGGATCATCCCCAATTTGCTCTTTATTCCAATTATAGATCCGGTTCCATTCATTGGCATTGCCATATTCATTATAAGCAATCAGAGACAGATAGTCACCGGGTTTGATCATATAATCTACCCAAATGCTGTCCGTCAGGATACTATCCATATCCACTGTGGGATCGATCGCTGTTTGAGGTCCACCGGCTCCTGAAACAGGTTTTTCCAATACTTCAGCTGCGACCTGTTCAACAGGTTCCCCCCCTAATTCATCTGCTTGTACAACAATTTCAGTGGGTTCATCAACAGTCGCGGTGTTTTCAGAATCTGTTTGTGTAATGACGGCTTCCGCCTTTACCGGTTCGGGCGCAGGCTTGGGTTTTCTGAATAGGGTACATCCAGTTGTCATTAAAATTGATAACCCTATAATCAACCATTTTTTAAACATTCTTTATTCTCCCGTAAATTCGGTATTAAAGTGATAAGACGAAAATATCAACCTGTTACTTTCCAGATAGTTTCGAAATTAATTTAATTCTGTTCTTCTGGAAACTTGTATTCTGTTTTTAGCTCTTTCCATCGCGTTTTTCACCGGGATGTGATCAAGCTGATCTTTCCCCAGCAAATCTTTTGCTGTTTGGATTGCCTGTTCAGCCCTGGTTACATCAATTTCTTTTGCTTGTTCAATTGTTTCTGCCAATATCATGACTTCTTCCTGACGGATATCAGCATATCCACCACTAGTTGAGTAGTATATGATTTCAGTTCCACGCATCACTTTGATTTCCCCTATTCCTAATGCGATCACTGCTGGAGCATGTCCTGCCTCAACACCAAATAATCCGTCCGTAGAAGGTGCTCGCAAATACTCAACCTGACCTTCTGAAATTACTTTAGTTGGAGTAACGATATCAAGCTGAAAAGTCTTCATTATGAATTTGCTTTCTTGCCTTTGTCCACGGCTTCATCAATGGAGCCCACATATGAAAATACGTTTTCAGGGAGATAGTCAACTTCACCATTCATAATGGCTTCGAATCCTGATACTGTATCTTCCAGTACAACATACCGCCCCTGGGTTCCTGTAAACTGTTCTGCGACAAAGAAAGGTTGAGACATAAACTTTTGGATCTTTCGCGCTCTGGAAACAGATAGTTTATCTTCATCTGAAAGTTCATCCATACCCAGAATGGCAATAATATCTTGTAGATCTTTGTACTTCTGCAGAATTGCCTGAATTCCTCTGGCAACGTCATAATGCCGTTGTCCGATTACTCTCGGATCAAGAATTCTGGATGAAGAAGCAAGTGGATCAACCGCAGGATAAATGCCCAATTCAGCGATTTTTCTTTCCAATACGGTCGTTGCATCCAAGTGAGCAAATGTGGTTGCAGGTGCCGGATCAGTCAGGTCGTCAGCGGGGACATATACTGCCTGTACAGACGTGATAGATCCCTTTTTCGTGGAAGTGATACGCTCTTGAAGTTCACCCATCTCTGTACCCAACGTGGGTTGATATCCAACCGCGGATGGCATACGGCCAAGCAGTGCAGATACTTCTGAACCGGCTTGTGTAAATCGGAAAATATTGTCAATAAATAAAAGAACGTCTTTTCCTTCTTCGTCGCGGAAATATTCCGCCATGGTTAAACCGGAAAGTCCCACTCGCAGACGTGCACCGGGAGGTTCGTTCATCTGCCCGAAGACCATTGTAGTTTTATCGATAACACCGGATTCTGTCATTTCCCGGTAAAGGTCGTTTCCTTCACGGGTTCGCTCACCGACTCCGGCAAATACAGAAAATCCGCCGTGCTCTGTGGCAATATTCCGGATCAGTTCCTGAATCAATACCGTTTTCCCAACACCTGCGCCACCGAAAAGTCCGGTTTTCCCACCCTTTGTATAGGGTTCCATCAAGTCCACGACTTTAATTCCGGTTACCAATACTTCCTGAGTGGGAGCCAAGTCTTCAAGTCGGGGGGAAGGACGATGAATCGGGAGTCGTTTGTCAAAATGAACTATTGGTTTATGGTCAATGGTATTGCCCAGTACATCAAAAAGTCGTCCTAAGGTCTGTCGACCTACCGGTACAGTTATAGGTTGACCCAAATCTTTAACCACATGTCCTCTGGAAATCCCGTCAGTGGAATCCATCGCTATCGTCCGAACGAAGGAATCTCCCAGATGCTGTGCCACTTCAAGAACTAATTTACTGCCGTCTGAACGCTCTAATTCCAGTGCATTCAGGATGTCAGGTAAATTCCCATCTTCGAACACTACATCAACTACAGCGCCCATTATCTGCGAAACTTTACCTTTATTTACCATTCGGTTCTATCCTTATTATTGTTATTTGATTCACAATGATCATTCTGTAAAAATATTTTATTCATTTATCTGCCAAACATCAATCTGTGTTGCACAAGAAATTTGGCTATTTACTACGAAAGCGCTTCAGCTCCGCCGACAATTTCCAGCATTTCTTTTGTGATGGATGCCTGACGTGCTTTATTGAACTCCAATTTCAGATCTTTGATCAGATCATCTGCATTGTTTGTGGCGCTATCCATCGATACCATTCTGGCAGCCATTTCGCTGGCATAAGACTCCAGTAAAAACTGCCATATCTGAACATTGAGGTGCTTTGGGATAAGGGATTTAACCAGCTCTGTTTTCGAGGGTTCATAAATCCGGTCAATTCGCTTTGTATTATTCTCATCGTATAGCAACGGTAATAACGTCGCAGTTTTGATTTCCTGGGAAGCGATACTTTTGAAATAATTATAAACCACCCGGATTTCATCAACCCGACCAGTTAAGAACTGTCCGATAATACCAGACCCAATATTTGAAGCATGGCAAAAATCCAAATCATTCCAGAATTCAATGTGCTGTTCCGCAATATTGTATTCTCTTTTTCTGAAATGGTCACGCCCTTTTTTGCCAATGCAAAATAAATCTACCTTATCTTTGCCAATGACATCAATTTCATTCTGAGCTTTTTTAATGATATTGGTATTAAATGAACCTGCAAGACCCCGATCTGAGGTAATCACCACATACGCAACACGCTTGACTTCACGTATCTCGAGCAGATCCAAATCCGAACGATCTACTTCAGGAAGCAGCGAGGTGATCAACCCATTGAGATGATGGGTATACGGTCGTGCCTGCTCCATACTCTGCTGAGCACGTCGAAGTTTTGCAGCAGCCACCATTTTCATCGCTTTGGTGACCTGTTGAATACTTTTGATCGATTTAATCCGATCTCGTATTTCTTTAAGATTGGCCATGGATCAGACTGTAAATCCCTGTTTGAAGTTTTCGATAGTACGGACTAATTTTTCAGCGATTTCTTCACTCATGACACCTGAACTTTTAATCTCTTCTAAAGTATTTTTCGCATTAAGATCAGTGTACTCAAGCAGACCTTCTTCAAAGAATTTGATTTTATCCAATGGAATATCATCCAATAAGCCTCTTGAACCGGCGAAAATGATCAATATCTGCTTTTCCACAGCAATTGGTGAATACTGATTCTGTTTCAGAATCTCCACCATCCGTGCGCCTCGCGTCAACTGCTTCTGTGTATTTTTATCCAAATCGGAGCCAAACTTTGCAAATGCTTCCATTTCCCGATACTGTGCCAGCTCCAATCGAAGCATACCTGCAATTTTTTTCATCGCTTTGATCTGTGCATTTCCACCTACACGAGAAACTGAAATACCAACATCAACCGCTGGACGTACGCCTGAATTGAACAAATTACTTTCAAGGTAAATCTGTCCATCGGTAATAGAAATGACATTCGTAGGAATGTATGCTGAAACGTCACCTTCCTGAGTCTCAATAATTGGCAGTGCAGTTAAAGATCCTGCGCCCAGATCATCACTGAGTTTACTGGATCTTTCTAAAAGACGGCTATGAAGATAGAACACATCTCCGGGATAGGCTTCACGTCCAGGTGGACGACGGAGTAGCAAAGACATTTGTCGGTATGCAGTTGCCTGTTTGGATAGATCATCATAAATAATCAATGCATGCTTACCACTATCTCTGAAATACTCACCCATTGATGCACCTGAATATGGAGCAATGTACTGCATGGATGCTGCATCGGAGGCATTTGCAGCAACTACAGTTGTGTACGCCATAGCGCCGGCTTTTTCCAATTCATTGACTACCTGTGCAACGGTAGAAGCTTTTTGTCCGATTGCCACATAGATACAATAAACGGGGGCATCGGTTTCGTGGGTGTACTTCTGATTAATAATGGTATCAATGGCAATGGCGGTTTTACCAGTCTGACGGTCGCCAATGATCAGTTCTCTCTGGCCTCTTCCAATGGGAATCATACTGTCGATAGATTTTAATCCGGTCTGTAGGGGTTCCACCACAGGTTGACGCTGCATTACACCCAACGCTTTTCTTTCGATCGGTAAATGAGTATCTGATTTAATTTCACCTTTGCCATCCATTGCATGTCCCAATGGATTTACCACTCGTCCGATTAGCGCCGGTCCCACAGGAACTTCAACTACCCGGCCGGTTCGCTTTGCAAGGTCACCTTCTTTTACCAGTCTGGATTCACCAAATAAAACAATACCAACGTTATCTTCTTCAAGGTTCAACGCCATACCAAAAACACCGTTGGGGAGTTCCACAAGTTCGGAACTCATAACATTTTCCAGCCCGCTGATTCTGGCAACACCATCACCAACCATGATCACCTCACCGACTTCTGCAATATCCAGATCCAGTTTAAAAGAATCTAATTGCTCTTTGATCAGAGAGGTTATTTCATCCGTTCTAATTTCCATTCAATCTCCGTTATACTACGCTCTTAGAAGCGACATTTTTAATTTTTCCAACCGTTTACTGACGGACCCATCTACGATTGTATTTCCGATTCGAAGGGTCATACCTCCGATTAATCCGGGATCTATGTTTGTATGATACTCAACCTGTTTTCCAACAGATTTTTCAACCTCTGCCATTATTTCTGATAGGGATTGTTCACTGATTTTATCTGCCGTAGAAACGGTTACCTTCACAGAGTCAGATTCCTTTTCTACCAATGCTGAAAATTGAGCAATAATTTGACTGAAGTGTCGAATCTCTTTATTTTCAATCAATACGTGAAAGAATTCCATCTCAAACGGTGTGGCAATGTTTTTCAGGACTTTGCTGATAATCGTCATTTTTGTTGGTGTGTCAATTCGCCTGGAATGTAAAAGCAATCTTAATTCCGGGATGGATTTATGCAACTGATCAATAATGATCATTCGTTTGTGAATGTTCCTGATATCGTCTGTTTTACCAGCGGCCAAAAAGATTGACCGTGCATAATTTCGAATTGTTCGTTGGTTGCTGGCCATCAAGCCTTTCCGAATTTATCTAGGGTGTTTTTGATAAGCCGCTTATTATCGTCAGAATCGAGATTCTTCTCAATAACTTTTGAAGCAGCACTGATGGAAAGATCAACAATGACCGATTTGATCTCTTTGATGGCTTTTTCTTTTTCAGCTTCAATCTGTTCGCGAGCTGTTACAAGGATTTCGTCAGCTGTAACTTTTGCAGATTTTTCAATATCAGCTTTTAACTTCTCACCCACGGATTTACCTTCGGCGACAATTTGCTGAGCTTCCATCTGTGCTTTTTTTACCAACTCATCGTATTCTCTTGAAACCGCTTCGGCTTCTTTTTTAGCTTTCTCGGCGGCACTGAGTGAATCTCTGATATCGGATTCTCTCTTATCCAATGCCTCGATGAGTGGTTTCCAAGCTTTCAGTCTTAAAACGAACAGAACGATAAAAAATGTGACAAGAGTCCACAGAAATATTCCCGGATCAGGGATGATCCATTTCTCTAGCCACCCGCCTCCTTCAGAATGCTCTACTGCTTCTGAAGCAAAGGAGGTGCTTACAGTGAGAATAAATACTACTGCGATTCTGAACAAGTTCATTAATCTTCTGCTGGCGTTTAAAGCACTACTGCGAGGATGCACACAACCAATGAAATAATCGCAACGCCTTCTAAAAGAAAGAGAGGAAGATTCACTGTTGTTCGAATCTCGTTGGCAGCTTCAGGCTGACGAGCGGTTGCTTCAGCGGCTGAAGCGAATATTTTACCAATACCAATTGCAGCTCCGATAACACTTAATCCAGCACCGATGGCTGCTCCAAAAACGGAAAGACCTTCCATTATTACTTAACCTCCATGATTTTATTTACAGTATGATTATATTATCAGTGTTCCGAGTGGATAGCCATGCCGATAAACACTGCCGAAAGGAGTGTAAAGACATACGCCTGAACCAGGCTCACGATAATTTCCAAAAAGAAAATTCCAGTGTTTAAAATAGTCGAGATAATGCCGACACTAAATTGATGTAACAAAATAGGCAACCCAAAAATGGCCACCATCCCAATGTGTCCCGCAGTCATATTTGCTCCTAATCGAAGCGTAAGCGCTAAGGGACGAATAAACATTCCCATAATCTCAATTGGGATTAATATCAGCAGCACAGGCTTAGGGACATTTGAGGGCGCCATTTGCTTCCAATACCCAATGAATCCATGCTTCATGGACCCGGCAATGATGATTGAGAAAAAAGTAATCGATGCCAATGCAACGGTCACCGCAAAATTACCTGTAACGGTTGCACTACCGCCGGGAATAAATTCAAATAGGGGGATAAGTCCAAGCAAATTTGCTGTGAGGATAAAAACAAAATAGGTTGTGATAAGTGGTAACCAGAATCGGCCCTCTTTTTCACCAATGGTATTTTTGACGATGTCATCTCTGATAAAATTCATGAGGATTTCATAGAGATGCGACAATCCTTTTGGGGTTGCATTGATGTTTTTACGGTACCTGCGTGTACCCCAGACTGCCAGTGAAATCGTGAATAATCCCACGATCCATAACATGATCACATGTTTCGTGATGGAAAGATTTACGCCCAACAAATGAATTGGCATGTAGATATGATCCAAGTCATTTGTCACGTGGTGTAAAATGATATCGCCGAACGATTCTCCGTTATTACCGGCCATTAAGCTCTCTTAGTTTAAGCAGTTGTTTTTGAATAATGATACCTTCGAGCAAATGGCTCGTTACAAAGGCAGCCAGTCCAGTCAGTATCAGAGCGACTCTCTGATGAGCAAAGGAAAGACTAAATGCGACAATCGAGGTAAGAAAAATTCCCAGTTTGTAGATTAAAAACTGGAAGTGAATATTAAAATAATTTCCAGGGTCTTTACTGATTTTATTCCTCGCAAGGAACGTAAATCCAGCAGACACTATTAGAATAAAAATAACTTCGCTTAGTATAATCATTTTTTATTATTTATTAATTTCCAAAGTTCATATAATCCTATAAACGCCCCAAGCAATAAACCGGTAAGTGATCCCCAAGGCTTAAAATCGAATCGCATTTCCAGTTTATTTCCTATCCACCAAAAGATCAACATAAATATGGCGATCTGCGTTCCGATCCCCGAATATTTTAACCAGTTATTTGTCTCCGGCGATTTCATCTGTCAAGATATCCGATTCTGTCTCGAATGTTGATTCTTTACTCATTTGACAAATGCCTTCGAATCGAGCGCCCTCTTCTATCACCAGAATTTTGGCTATCAGATTTCCGGTTACAATAGATTTACTGCCTAATTCTGCTTTTCTTTCAACCTTCAGATCCCCTTCGAGTGTGCCGGAAACACGGGCATCATTTGCACTTACAATTCCTTTAACATACGAGCCTGAAGACAACCGGACAAGACCATCAGTATGTATATCTCCAATAACTGAACCATAGATCAGAATGCCGCCTGATGCGGAGATCTTTCCTCGCACTTCGACTTTCGGACCAATGATGGTGTTAATGTTTTTATCCTGTTTTTCTGATCGAGACATCTTTGTTATTGTATTCGTCAATAAATTTCACCGGATCAACCAATTGGTCAGATTTCCATATTTCAAAATGCAAGTGTGGACCCTCGCTGACACCAGTTCCTCCCACATTGGCAATCGGGTCACCAACTGAAACGAATTGTCGGGTATGAACCAAAACAGTGTCACAGTGGCCGAAGAGCGTATAAAACTCTTTAGAATGGGCGAGAATAATTATTTTCCCCAATTCCCGTGTCTCTCCTGAAAATATGACCAGACCATCAGCAGGCGCCACAACCAAATCACCAGACCGTGCGGCAATGTCCACACCGGAATGATAATTTGTGCTATCCTCAAGGATATGCTGGGTGATATATCCCTCAACCGGTGGGCGTAGTGGGATTATATCCGTTTGATTTCCAAAAAACTTTTTATAGGCAGTTTCAAAATCAGGTTGCTCATCTAATAGTTCTTCGCCATCCAAGTCTTTAATCACTTGGGATGCGTGTCTGGAAAAAACCCTTAGTTCTTCGACTTCTTCCATCAACCGATCGTGTTTTAAAACTCGATCTAACCCGATACCAGCCAAAAAGATAATCCCTATTCCAAATAGCAGAAAAATAATTACAACATATTTTGATAGTGA
>JABMOW010000124.1 GCA_013204025.1 Fidelibacterota bacterium
GAGCGAGAGACCGGACTCGAACCGGCGACAACCACGTTGGCAACGTGGAGCTCTACCAACTGAGCTACTTTCGCATAAAAATCAATTGGTGAATTAATCACGGCCTCTAATTTATTAACCTCACTGAGATGGAAGCAAATAAATAACATCAGGGTCTCTTAACATTTGGTTGATTATACGGAATTATGGGCTTGGGAGATGATAAACCATTCAATAATTTCTTTCCTTCATCAACAATCAACAGAATCTCCGGTTCATCGATAATATTTTTTCCCATTTCAATTCTTTCAAATGATAAAGTATTTGATGCGGAGTTCATAGAGGATCTAATACGATCAATCTGCATATTTATCCGTTTGATTTCATTCAACCTACGGTTTTCTTCTGGAATTGAAGTATCTATTGTCTCATTGGGTCGTCCTTTTTCGTTTTTCCGAAGATCCTTTTCCAATGTTGCAATTTGAGTGTTATAACTGGATAAATCTAAAATGTCCCCATTATCTTCAATATTCACTTCAAAGCGGTAAACATATTTTCCTTTATCACCACAAGTATAAACCGGGATATTATATTTCCCGCCATCGTTTGATCTTCTGGTGGATTTGCTTTGAATAATCAGATCTATGTCCAGATCAGAATTACGAACTGCCGCCACGTCCTGTTCATTAGCATGAAATAGAAGAACGACAAAATCGGAATTTGCTTTTACTTCATTAATTAGAGATTCTAAAATGGGAAGTGGGTCCTCAACCTTGATTTCACTATGCGTAAACACCGATGTCAAACCAATAACTCCTAATCTCACTCCATCTCTAGCAACAATGGTATATGGCTTAAAAAGATTGACACCAAACTCATCTGTGATATTGGCTGAAAGGAAAGGAAATTCGGATTTGTATTCAAAATCCTTTAAGTTATCTAATCCACCAGAAAAATCTTTGGACCCAAGATTAATTGCGTCACAACCCATTCGGTTAAAGCTATCCACGATGATGTTACAATTGACCAGTGCAGTTTCCAGTGGGATACCAATTTTGGTTTTATCCCGTTTAAAAAACAGGTTTCCCGCATCAACTGTAAAAAGTGGTGACCCATTGGATTTACTATCTTCAATTATCGTTGCTTTCCGGGCAAGACCGCCCAGAGGTTTTTTCTTTCACCCACAAGGGTCTATTTCACCCGATACATTCGTTGTCGTGATGATCTGAAAGTGTTTTATTGCACCCGACAAAGAGTTTGCAAAAACGAAAACTAACAGTAAAATCAGATATTTTTTTACGATCATTTTAAGGGTATTTCCTCTTTTTTTAACGCGTTCATAGTGATTATCAATGACATTCCTAGAAGTACTATGTCTTCTAATATTCGTCGGATCATTTCCGATCTTAAACTTGTTACACTCACATCGGTGGCAGTTTTAAAACAACCACAGTGTAAATCAATACCACGGAATAAAGCTTGTCCAATCAGAACAATGAATACTATCATTAGTACAGCAGACAACAGGGATGCACCCTGAATAAATTTTCCAAAAATAAGACAAAGACCTACAATCAACTCCATCCAGGGTACTATCAGGGCGATCAAATTATTGAGATAAACAGGAGTTGCGTGATAATTATCGATATTATCAGAGAATCCCAACGGATCTGATATTTTATCTATACTGGCATAGATAAAAACGATACCCACAACCAATCTGAATCCAAGTAGCAATAATGGATTAGACCAAATGTTTTTCAATTTATTGGAAATCCTTTCTCCTGCCATAAAGGAAATCCACCTTCGAATACCAAAACTTTATAAAAATCAGCTTCAAAAAATAGATGATCTGCAAGATCAATACTAAGGCTACAATCGCCTCCACTGCAATAAGTAACTAATATGATTTCTCTATCGATGGAATCAATCTGATGCATAAAATCTTCAAAATAGTCATACGGGATGTTTATTGAATTTTTTATATGTAATTGCTCAAATTCTTCAGAATCTCTGGCATCCACAAAAATCACACCACCTGCTTCGTAAAGACAAAATGCAAATTCTGCATCAATAAACATGGGCTCGGATAGCTGTTCAGGGATGTAACAATCGATTAAAGAATCAGAGTCTCCACTTTTCAGACTATTCAAAATTCTTTTTTCTTTTACTAAATTATAGTGTTCATCCAAAACAAAATATCGTCCAAATCCCAGAATTATTGAGATTGATGTGATACCTATTATTTGTATTATTATTTTCTGCACTAGCAAAATTTATTATGATTCATTTGCTGTATCAAATAAGTTATCAGTAAAATTGTTCCCATAATGAATACTTTTACTTGGCCTCTCGTTTAATTTTTCGATAAATTTACTGTCTTGATTCTTATCTGATTCATGGGGATATAGCTCAGTTGGGAGAGCGCTTGAATGGCATTCAAGA
>JABMOW010000125.1 GCA_013204025.1 Fidelibacterota bacterium
CCGTACAATCCTGTGAATGGAAAAAGGAGAAATCGGATGAATGCGGGGGGGATATCTTTCATGATTTGGGGATCAGGTTATCCACAGCATCCTGATTTTGATTTAGAAATTCACTAACGAGGCGTGACTCTTCTTCGGGATCATCCAGTGTGTCCAGAGGGATTGACATGGGTTCCGAAATTCGGATGTATATCGTGCTAAATGGTTTAGGAAGTCGAAACCGATCCCAGGATGCCATTTGCCAATACCGGGTGGAAGTTCCTGCAATTCCGATTATCTGTGCATCATACTTTCGGGCGATGGTAGAAGAGCCAGGCTTTGCAATTCTGGGAGGACCTTTTGGTCCGTCATTTGTAATTGAGATAATGGGTAGATCGGATACAAACGCTTCCTTCATTTTCAGCAGTACTTCTCGCCCGCCCTTTTTACTGGAGCCGCGAATCAGACGGAATCCCCATCGTTCCAGGATGCGTGCCATCACATCTCCGTCATTATGAAAGCTGGCGATTACCCAGGTCCTGATCTTTTCGCGACGCAAATACCACGCCGCGTACGAAAGGCGTCCGTGCCACGAACATATCATGATCGGGGTTTTTTCCGACATCGCCTGTCTTATATACTCGCTCCCGATCACCTTCCACCGGCAGGTTGTAAATAGTGCAAACATGACCACCTGTCCAAGAAATGAATAAACTATCTGTCGAATACTCCGTTGAATGTTTTTCAAATGACCTGCTTTTTCATGGCGGATACTATAGCTTCGGCAGCCCTGTTTGATGCCCCCACCTGACCAAAGGATTCTTTTACTTTTAGCAGTTTGGACTTGACGGTATCGGTATATGTTTTGTCAGTAAAAAATCGAATAACCGCTTTTGAAATAGATTTTACGTTTGCGTCTTGCTGCAAGAATTCAGGGGCTACTTCCTCACTTGAAATGATATTCACCATTCCTGCAAACTGGACTTTTACCAACAAGCGGGTGATGAGCCAGGAGAAATAATTTATTTTGTACATGACTACTAATGGGGTACCAAAGATCGCTGCTTCAACGGTTGACGTTCCAGATGCGACGATAGCAGCATCGGCGGCTTCCAACGCTAATCGGGGTTGATGTGTTTCAATGGCTACAAAATCTGGTAAGGAAATTCCCTTGGGTAAACTGTCAGAGAATCCGGGGGCTGCACCGATTATCACCTGCAAATCGGGTATGTCATTTCTGATCTGTTGAGCAGCATCCAATAGTACCGACAAATGTTGCCTGATTTCGTTTTTCCGGCTACCGGGATAGAGCGTGAGAATGGGCCGATCTGGTGAAACACCTAATACCGAACACAATGTTTCTCGACTGGTGGGTGTCCATTCATCCAGCATGGGATGCCCCACGAATTCCACGTCAATCCCACGGTCGGCATACCATTGTTTCTCGAACGGAAAGATCACCAACATCTGATCAACACACTTTCGGATGATCTCGATCCGACCAGACTTCCATGCCCAGATCTGTGGACTGATATAATAGGTGATGGGGATGTTGAACTGGTTGTGAATTTTTTGGGCAATTCGTAGATTGAACCCCGGGTAATCGATGAGAATGATTCTTGTTGGTTTCATTTCAGCGATGGTGGACAGCACCTTGCGTTCCACGTCTTTGAAAAATCGCAAATGCCGGATTATCTCGATAAATCCCATCACCGCCATCTGTTGAATGGAAAACAGCGATCGCAAACCTTCGGATTCCATTTGCGGACCACCGATACCCAAAAATGAGAAGTCAGAATCCAGCGCCTTAAGGTGCCTCATCAGTAATGCGCCATGATGGTCGCCGGATGCTTCCCCAGCGATAATGAAAATTAGTTTTGACATGAATTAGTAGCTGGCATCAATTATGTTTTGTATCCGGATCGCCAAATCTAAAGCCTCTGTGGCGCTGTGTCCATCCACAACTGGTGATTTTTGATGCTGTATGGATTCAATGAAATGTGCCAGTTCCAGTCTCAAAGCGTTTTGCGGCTCCACCACCGGTTTTTTGTAGATCACATATTTTTCATGATGACCGTCCAGTTTGAAACTCATTTCATCCTCACCCAATGAAGGTGCGTGATCTGTCACATGGTAGGTTTCAACTACACCCAGAAGAAAATCCACCGTTGTATACGCATTATGCTGAAAAAAACGCAGTTTCCGCATTTTCTTTTGGGAGATTCGGCTGCTGGTGAGATTTGCCACACATCCGTTCTTAAACTCAATACGGGCATTGGCAATGTCTGCTGTGTCTGATACAACTTTCACACCACTGGCGCGGACTTCCTGAATGGGGGAATCCACCATGGAGAGTATGATACCGATGTCATGGATCATCAGGTCCAAAACTACTGGTACATCCGTTCCCCGGGGACTAAACGGTGCCAGCCGGTGACATTCAATAAACTGCGGTGCATGATCCATGTTGCTGATTGCCAGAAATGCGGGGTTGAACTGCTCAATGTGTCCCACTTGGATTATGAGGCGATTTTCCTCTGCTAGTTTCAAAAGTTCTCTGGCTTCTACTACCGTTTTTGTAATAGGTTTTTCGATAAATACATGACATCCGTTTTTCAACGCCTGTGAAGCCACCTCATGATGCGTCGTCGTAGGGGTTACGATGGATACTGCATCACAAGTAGCCAGAAGTTCATCCAAAGTATCGAACACATGAACGCCCTGCGCTTTGCCAATGTCCTCCGCATTTTGATGGTCCTGATCATAAATACCCTGGAGGTCAGCAGAATTGATTTCATGGATTTGCTGCAAATGAAATTTGCCTAGGTGACCCACACCTATGATTCCAATTTTTACCGGTTTAAAATGATTCATCATGGGATAATTTACGAATAACCGTTCCTTTCCATTTATTTTTCATTGTGATCTGTGCCGAAAGCCTTTCCGAAGCGCACACATGAGCAGAATTCGAATGAGCCAGTTACTGAGTGGGTAGGGCATGATATGATATTTGAATCGCCCTATGACATAAAACACAGGGTTACAAAAAATATCCCCCAGCCATTTTTTCCATGAATTTCCAATCAAATAGTCTGCCCTTAGCGCCGTGATCATCTCCGGGAATTCACTGATCAATCGGGGAAGGTTATGCTTTCCGTAATGATATGTTTTTGCAAGCAGATCATCAAGGATATAAATCTGTTGATCCGTCACCACAGCTAAAGGACAATATCGGATACCCTGCGGATAGGTTTTCCAAATTCTGAAAGCGAACAGTGTATCTTCCCCACCATAACCGGACATCGTTTCGTCAAACAATCCAGCCACATCCAGGACATCTCGTTTTAACGACATGTTCCCGGTGAGCAGATATTGAAATCCGATTGGGGATTGTTCACCAAACTGTTTTGCCCCGCGCTTTGAATATTCGAACAGATATCGTTGCAATCGGGTTCTGGGGAGGTTGGGATCAGGAATCATTTTCCCAGCTACAGCAAAGACAGATTCCAAATTGTGCGCTTCCACATGCGCTTGAACACAATCCGGGTGGATCCGCATATCGCCATCAATGAATATCAGAATATCACCGTTGGCCTGCGAAATACCTGAATTTCTGGTGGCTGCACGTCCTCGATTTGCCTGGTGATGAACGATAATCATATGCGATGGAAGGGATTGCGCCTGAAGCCACTCGAATGTGTCATCTGTTGAACCGTCGTCTACTAAAATGATCTGAAGTATTTCTTCGGAATATCGGATATCAAACAATGATTTGACGCAATTACGGAAGGCTAGTCCACCATTATAAACCGGGATGATCAGTGATACTGTCAGTTCATTCATCGATGGAAATCCCTAGCTGTTGATAGTATTGATAAAGTTGATCTCCGACAGAATTTAAACTATGAAATCGTCCTACCCAGTCGCGACCGATTCTCCCTTTTTCAGTGATTGTTTCCGGGTGTTCGATGAGCCGGATAAGCTCGGTTTTTAGAGTTTCCGATGTCACGTGAATGAAGGGGTGTTCAGGTACGAATTGCTGCCATTCCGCGTTCATAGATGTGCAACACACCAGTCCCATACTCATCGCCTCAATGGAGTTCATTCCATAACCCGGAACGATGTCAGCAACCTGGTCAATGTAAATATGTGCGGTTTGCTTCAACTTTAATGTTTCATCATGAGATTCATTTTCGATGAGAAGGAACCGGATATTGTGAGACTTTTCCAATTCCCTACCGATACGAATGATCTCATCTGACCCTTTGAAATGCCGATTTCGAGTAGCATGACAGATCGTTATCGGGGCTGTTACAGAGAATTTTGGTTTGAATCGTTGCACATCGAAAGGCAGGGGCAGGTATTTCAGATTGGGGTGCATGGGCAGCAGATGAACCTCGCTGGTGAGGTTTAAATCAGTTATTCGATCAATTTCAGGAATCACCCCGCGATGACGTAATTCAATTCCATGAAAAGTATTTAGTATTGGCTTACCCTGTTGTTTGAACCGTTTGATGAAACTCCCATTCCGATAAAATTCCAGTCCTGTTTCAAGGTGGAGGATGTCAAAATCCAGCAAATTGAATTGTTCAATCGTCTGTTCAACGGTTCGTTTCCATAATGCATCTCGGAATTTAAAAAAAGTCGAGATCAGCGGATTTGATGGTGACCACACTGGAGGATGTCCATCTAAAACCACAGATTCTTTCGGGCCTCCGAGAAAACGATAGACCATTTTCCGAGTAGCCAAGAACCATGGCGCTGGGCTTACCAGTGGTAGGTTTAGACAAATATCTTCAGGGAATCCGTTTAGTGATTTGAAATACGTGATGAACCGGCACTGATTTCCGCGGGATTCGTGAATATGCTTCCAGATATTCAGGTTGCCAACCACATTTTCAGGTGCGATGTACAGGATTTTTTTCATTTTCGTGCAGACAGCCAAGATCGGATTTCACCCCGAAGTATCCACCCCGAAATACCGATAAATACAAGAAATATCCCTCCTTTTATCCAAAAACTGAATGGGACCAGGTACTGTGCAATAAATATCCCCGCACCCAAAAGCAGCAGCGTTCCTGTCTTTCCCCATTGGAAGGGTATATAAAATAGTTTCTGTGTCTTGAAATACAGGGGAACTGACATGAGTGCGAATGAAATACACGTTGCCCAAGCTGCTCCATGAATTCCCCATAATGGGATAAAAATGAGATTCAAAAGAATATTCGATCCCGCACCAATTGCTCTGTACACCGGCAATAATCCGGACCGGTTGGAATAGAAAATCCCAGGCATAAACAAATCGTAGAACAGCAGGAACACGTACCCCGCCATAACTATGGGGATGACAGATGACGAACTCCAGAATGCAGGACCGATGAGGGAGATACTTCCCACTTGTATCCGGATCAATTCCTCACTGAATAATATGAATAACACCCAAATCACCGCAAAGACGGTGACTACCAGCAGAGCGATTCGTGAAAATAACCGAGGAGCATCTTTGTCCTTTTCTTTAGAAAGAAAATAGGGCTGCCATCCCAAGTTAAATCCTGTGGTCATGATGAGCATGAGGCTGCCTATTTTGTAGCCTGCATTGTACACCCCCACAGCATCGCGCCCAATGATCCAGTCGATGAGATAGCGGTCCGCCAAATCCATGATGATTTGAAAAATGGCCGCCGGTAAAAATGGTAAACCGAAAGAAAGCATCTTTTTCAGCAAAGCAGATGAATAGGACGAGAAATCCAGGTTGCGAATGATGGTGGGCAGCACCAGCAGGAAAGATACCATTGATGATATTAGCGTGGATATGATTGCGCCGGTAATACCCATTTTTTTCACATAAACGAACAGAATGTTGGCAGCCAGACTCACGATCACATTCGCCAAAGCAGCGAGTGTGAAAAATGTAGGACGGTTCTCAAACCGGATCAGTATCATGGCTCGGACAGAGAGGGTGTCCAGAACGAGGATACCAGCAATGTACGCAAACCATTCTGGACGATCAACCGAAAACAAAATACTGGCAAGTGACCCGGAAAACAATAACAATAATACTGAAAACAGTACAGAAGTAATAGTCAGAGTGATAAATATTGTGGTAATGACCTGTTTTTTTTCTGCAGGGTCATCACGATAAAACTTCATAAGGGATGAGGCCATCCCATAGTTATAAAATATCTGGATGAATCCAATAAATGTGAAGACCAGTGAAAAAGTACCAAACTCCTCCTGAGTAAACACATTGGTATACAACGGCACCAGCATGAACGAGACAAATCTGATAAGCAGATTGCCTGCACTGTAAATAAAGGTATCTTTACCGAATTGCTTTAAGGACATTTATATAAATCATTATGAATTCAACTCTGAAAATTAAGACGGAGCAAACTGAAAAATTCTTTACTTATTCTGCTGGTTAGGATGAATCTGCCTACCAGAATCGTGTCAGAATTGGGTAATCAAAATGTGAAGTACGAGAAAGGAGTGTGTCACGAGACTTGAAGAGAGAAATTAAACTTACGCTTAATAAACGGATTCATTTCTTCTATTAAACTTTCGTGTTCATTCGAGATGAAAATTGCTTTTGATGTAATAGAAGCAAAAATAGTGGTTCAAATAGTTTGTTCATCTTCTGCTGCTTTGACATAATATTTCATCAATGCTGAATCGAGACCGTAACTGTAAAATACTTGAGTAAAAGCAATAAATGTGAAAATTAGTACATAAATTCCAAATTCTTCTTTTGTGAGAATGTTGGTAAAAAGTGGCAAAAGTAAAAATGAAACAGCACGGATAGACACATATCCAATTCCGTACACTAGTGACTCATTACCAAATTGCTTCATTGCAGACAAATACTAAAACGTCTTTCGCATTGCTTTTCTAATCATTCCCTTCGCTCCAAATTGTTCTTTAAATCGAATTAACGATGGACTTGGCGATACTGGATTTTCAGCCTTTGGGTTTTGAGATACACCAAAATCGAGATAATCAAATCCCGATTTATTCGCCCAGCAAATAGTTTCATAAATTTGTAAAGCTGCTGGTTGAAATGATTCGTACTTATAATCAATCATATTATAGAAAATAACAGCTGTTTTTGGATTGGCAACAAAATTCAACGTTCCACCAACTGGTTTATTTTTGTAATACATCATCAGTAAATGAAATTTATCCGGAAATAGAGAATCTAATTTTTTGAGTTCTTCCAAAGTATGTGTTGGTTTCACTCCGTGCCGTGATTTGTTTTCCAGTAATATTGGATAATACTCATCATAATTTTTGTTCCACTCAAAGCTAAAATCAGAATTAGAAAGAGTGTTCTTAATATACCTTTGTTTTCGTTTCTGAACTTGTTTTAAAGTATCTTCAAGCGAACCTGATGTTTTTATCGTGCTAGAAATGTAATACTCTTCAGTATTGAAATTATTCCAGTGGAGAGCATAATCAAAAGTTTCGCAATAATCGCGATAATAAATTCGTGGAGTTGGTACAAAAAAGGTTTCATTAAAATTATTTTGTTGACAATATTCAACTAAAATACTAATAATATCATCTGCATTTTTATAAGATAACTTTTGAAAAACAAATCCACCAAAGCTTGCGCCGGGATGGGAATACAAAATTCGTTTGTCGTTTTGTAAAATTTCCGCTGCGGAAAAAACGGCTATTATTTTCCCTTTTTGTTCAAATATCAGCGAATGATCAATAAACTCTCGATCGATATGATAAGTTAAAAAATCCCGATAATGGAAAATCGTACCATTATTGGAATCGGTTATAAATTGATTCCAGGCCTGAAAATCTGATTCTTTATATTTTTTTACTGAAATTTTCATAGTTACCATATATTTACCACATGGACATGAGTACATATCAATCACATTATTGGATGAATTATTTTTCTCTCTGCGAAAAGCCGGTTGATTCAACAGACCACCCTAAGGGTAAATTTACCCAATCGCAATTCTATTAATCCGATACAAATTTTATGAAAAGGACACAAGTTTTATGAGTGCTATTACCAAGGTACACGCCAGACAGATACTGGATTCCCGCGGGAATCCGACACTGGAAGTTGACATCACTTTACAGGATGGAAGTTTTGGACGCGCTGCTGTTCCCAGTGGTGCATCCACGGGTGTACACGAGGCTGTAGAACTACGAGATGGCACTACCGCGTTTATGGGCAAAAGTGTTACCAAGGCCGTTGCGAATGTGAATGGTGAATTGGCTGCACTGGTGACAGGCAGAGATGCCAGTGATTACCTGGCCAATGATGCGGACATGATAGCATTAGATGGTACCGAAAACAAAGGCCGCCTGGGCGCAAATGCAATCCTTGGTGTATCAATGTCTGCAGTTCACGCAGCAGCACATTCCGCTGGAATACCTCTTTATGAATTTCTACACTCGGGTGACGAGTTCGTTCTGCCAGTGCCAATGATGAATATTTTAAACGGTGGCAGTCACGCAGATAATAATGTGGATATCCAGGAATTCATGGTCTTTCCACTCGGTGCGGCGTCATTTTCCGAAGCGCTTCAAATGGGTGTGGAAACGTTCCATCATTTAAAATCTGTGCTGAAGAAAAAAGGATTGAATACGTCCGTTGGTGATGAGGGGGGATTTGCTCCCAATCTCCGGTCAAACGAAGAAGCCATCGAAGTAATCCTGGAAGCAGCAGACAAAACCGGATATTCCATCGGTAAACAAATTTTTCTGGCTTTAGACGTCGCTTCCAGCGAGCTGTATGACTCAAAGACTGGCAGATATAATCTGGCATCCGAGAACCGGTTGTTATCATCAGAAGAAATCATCGCGTATTATGGTGAACTGGTGAAAAAATATCCCATCATATCTATTGAAGACGGCTTGGCCGAAGACGACTGGATGGGCTGGCAATTGCAGCAACGTGAATTGGGCTCTCAAATCCAGTTGGTTGGAGACGACCTCACAGTAACCAATCCCAAGCGGTTACAACGCGCCATTGATGAGAAATCTATGAATGCGATATTAATCAAATTGAACCAGATCGGCACCGTTAGCGAAACGCTGGATACCATTGCCCTTGCCAAACGTGCAGGATTTGCAAGTGTCATCTCGCATCGCTCCGGTGAGACTGAAGACACAACCATTGCTGATTTTGCAGTAGCAACTGGTGTTGGGCAGATCAAAACCGGATCAGCATCGCGCACCGACCGAATCGCTAAATATAACCAGCTTCTGCGGATCGAGGAAGCATTGGGCGCCCGGGCAATATTCGCAAATAAAGGTTTTCTGGGTTGCCAGTAAAAAGAAAATCCAAACAGAATCAAAAAAATCGATGGATACTCATCGCAGCAGGAATCATTGTTGGAATGGTAATCCTGTCATTCAGTGATTTGGGGCTAATCCGCTATTTTCAGTTGAAGAATGAACACAACAGGCTTTTGACGAAAATTGATGATTTGAAAATTCACCGAGATGCCCTCCAAATCGAGAAAAAATTGCTGGAAGATGACATGGATTATATCGAAAGAATCGCTCGTGAAAAATTCCGAATGGTCAAACCCGGAGAAAAAGTATTTCGTGTCAAAGATAACCGTACGGTCCCAAGCACAAACTAATCCGGTGTTTATAACCGAATATTCAAATTCCTGCCGAGTACATTAATGGGGTGACCCTCAAAAAATACGATTTCCTGTTGATACTCCTTTTGGGATTGACCCAACCAATATTCGCCGCTTTTGAGAACCTCGTCCTTCAGGATTATTTACATTCTTCATTCCATGATAACCCGGCTCAATCGTATGTGTATTGCGGTTCACTGAACTTTCCTTCATTTAAATATTTAAACCAATACGAGCTTGGTTTTTCCTTTCCCCTTGGGAAGACTAATCTTGGCGGTCATCTGTTCACATCTGGCGACCAACTATACCGGGAGTCTATGGTGCGCGTGCATGCCAATAGAACTTTAATCCAACGGTTAAGCTATGGTATAAAAGTCAGCGGTTACCAAATTCGCGTTGAAAACTATGGTTCCGCTTCTACATGGTCTGTAGGATTTTCATCTCAATTAGCTTTACATGATGATATTCAACTCATTGTGGATTATGATAATCTGTTGTTTTTGGGATCGGCTAACATCAATGAAGATATTCCTCGTCGTGGGATGGTAACCCTTAAAAGTCATACGCTTGAAAATCAGACATTTATCTACAAGATGGAAAAGGAGATCCCGCACGTAGTGAACCATCATGTCTATTGGAAATCCCTTTTACGACCTTCACTGAGTATTTTGGGTGGATTTACATCCAATCCACAAACATTTATTGGAGGAGGACAATTTGAAAAAGGGAAGATGCAAGTTTCAGTGGGGATGATCTATCACCCGGTACTGATGACGTCAGTAGGATTGCGTCTGGCGTACCGATTGTGATTCAGTTAAGGACTAAATTACTGACGTAAACGTTTAACCGTCTCAACAATACGGCTGATGACGGTTGTAATTTCAGCTTCAGTAGTAAACCGCCCAATCCCAAATCGAACTGAAGAATACGATTGATCATCGGATAACCCCAGTGCTTTTAGTACATAGGTTGGTTCTGGGGAAGATGACGTGCATGCCGACCCTGATGAAATGGCAATTTCTGGCATTCCCATAATGAGCGCTTCGGCGTTGATATTTGTAAATGATAGGTTCAGATTTCCAGGTAGTCGGTCAATCATAGAGCCGTTTACAGTTATACCATCGAGTTCAGAGGTGATCCCACTCAGCAGCATATCCCGAAGTTTGGCGGCCCGTCGGGATTCTTCAGCCATCTCATTCAATGCTAATTCACATGCAGCCCCAAACCCCACAATCAATGGAACAGGCAAGGTTCCAGATCGCAGCCCTCTCTCATGTCCCCCGCCATACTGAATGGGTTTCAAACGAATGGCAGGGTTTTTCCGTCGAATCGCCAACGCACCGATTCCTTTTGGTCCATACATTTTATGAGCGGACATAGACATGAGTTCAATCCCCCACGCTGAAAAATCAACAGGAATCTTGCTAACTGATTGCGCCCCGTCCGTGTGAAAAACAACCTGTCTCTCCGCACATATTCTGGCGATTTCCGCAATGGGCTGGATGATTCCAATCTCATTATTGGCATGCATGACGGATACCAAAAGTGTACGGTCTGTAATGGCATCAGTAAGTTTGCTAATATTGAGAACACCGTCAGGATTTACGTCCAAATAAGAAACTGTGAATCCGTCTTTCTCCAACATCTGACAGGTATCCAAAACAGCTTTATGTTCAGTTTTGATGGTTACAATGTGGTCTTTTTTTAGATTCTGTTTGTTTTGAGCAAGTCCGGTAATGGCAAGATTATTTGCCTCGGTTGCGCCACTGGTGAAAATGATTTCTGCTGGTCTACAGTGAATTAACTTCGCTACTTTCTCTCGCGCTATTTCAACGGCGTCCGCGGCTGCCCACCCGAATGCATGATTCCGGCTGGCGGCATTGCCGTAATAATCCGTGAAATATGGCAGCATCACCTGCATCACCCTTGGGTCAACGGCTGTGGTGGATTGGTTATCCAAATAGATTTTATGTGGCTTATCCGTTTGAGACATGGGCTTAAGATACGATGACAATCGTTGAGCGGTTCAAGTGAGAAATGGGGAATATCTATAAATCATTTGTGCAGAGGCCCGATTATATTTAGCGTTAATAGACCGAGATAATATACCTTCTCTTTTTCATTCAGAAACAATTAAGTTAACCCGAGAATAAATAATAAAAAACCGGAGAAAAAGCTGTCACTATTATGGTTAAGCCCAGACATGATTGATTGTCTGATATGAGTAAGACGGTAGCATGTTATCCGGTCTAATGAGTGGAATCGTATCCTTATAACATAACTGAATTTAATTTACAGGAATAATTTTAATGAAATATCCAGATCTGACAAATATTATCGGCGGTCGAAAAGTATCCGCAGAGGGGCAGTTCCTCGATGTATTCAGTCCGTTGAATGGGGAGTTAATCTCACGGGTTCCTTTGTCTGGATCAGCCGAATTAGACCAAGCGGTAGCAGCAGCACAAAAAGCCGTACCGGGATGGGCAGCACTCCCTATCAAGGAGCGCGTACAAGTTTTTTACCGGTACAAGACACTACTGGAAAACCACAAGGACGAATTGGCATCCATCGTAGTGGAAGAGAATGGAAAAACCACCGGTGAGGCTGTTGCCGAAGTACTCAAGTCGATTGAGGTTACCGAATTTGCCTGCGCCCTTCCACAGTTGACTACCGGAGAGATTGAGGAAGTCAGCCGGGGAGTGGAGTGCAGGTCTGACCGAAAACCTTTGGGAGTGATCGCCAGTATCACACCCTTCAATTTTCCAAATATGGTACCCAACTGGACCATTCCCAATGCTATTGCCCTAGGGAATGCCATGATCCTGAAACCCTCCGAACAGACACCATTAAGCGCGAATCGTCTTGCTGAACTTTTATCGGAGGCGGGCCTTCCCGATGGAATATTAAATGTAGTGCACGGTGCCAAAGAAACAGTGGAAGCTATCTGCGATCATCCAGGAATTAGTGCCGTTTCATTTGTCGGATCCACAAAAGTAGCAAAAATTGTTTACGCTCGCGGGACAGCTAACCAGAAACAAATGTTGGCGCTGGGTGGTGCTAAGAATCATCTCATTGTCCTCCCTGATGCTCACGAACAAATGACCGCATCTGATGTGGCGGCTTCTATGTCGGGCTGTTGCGGACAACGATGCATGGCAGCATCAGTCATGGTGGCTGTGGGACAAGTGGACAATATCATCGAAAAATTATGCAACGAAGCCAGAAAGATCGTGCCGGGGAAAAATATGGGCGCAGTTATCTCACGGGCTGCCAAAGACCGTATCGAAGGATACATTACCGAAGCGGAACGACAGGGAGCAAAAATTCTCCTTGACGGTCGGGGAGCTACTGTCTCTGGAAACGAAAACGGATTTTATGTAGGACCTACCATCATCGATCATGTGACATCGGATATGGCAATTGCACGTGAAGAAGTATTTGGACCCGTTTTGTCTATCCTGCATGTAGATACACTTGATGAAGCGTTGGAAATTGAAAAAGCATCCGAGTACGGGAATGCAGCAGCTGTATTTACGCAGTCCGGAGGGTTGGCTCGCTATGTGGCAGAACATGCAAGCGCCGGAATGATCGGTGTAAATATAGGTGTGCCTGTACCTCGTGAACCATTTTCATTTGGCGGCTGGAACCAATCAAAATTCGGAGTAGGAGACATTACCGGTAAAAGTTCAATTGAATTTTGGACCCAACTCAAAAAGACAACCATCAAATGGAATCCAGAAGCCCGCACCAATTGGATGAGCTGATTGACTGGTCCGAAAGATGATAAAGTTGAAATTTGTACCCGCAATTGATTAATCAGGAGGGTGTCTATGTCACAGAATAAAAACAAGCACGATCTGCTGTATGGAATTGATGATAAACCGCCAATTATGGAAACCATCATCCTTGGATTTCAGCATTACCTCACCATGTTTGGTTCTACGGTGGCTATCCCATTGTTGTTAGCGCCGGCATTCGGAATTACAGACCCGGTTGAGAAGGGCTGGCTCATTGCAACGATGTTTTTTGTCAGCGGTATCACAACCCTGCTACAGACTACATGGGGGAATCGTTTGCCCATTGTTCAAGGCGGTACTTTTTCATTTCTCGCCCCCACTTTTGCGATCTGTGGGATGGCTACCTTGGCGAACGCCGGGTGGGAAGTACGTATGCAGCATGTTCAGGGCGCCATCATTGCCGGATCCTTTGTCGAAATAATCATCGGCTCAAGCGGAATGGTGGGACGGCTCTTGCGTTTTGTGGGTCCCATAACTATTGCTCCCACAATTGCACTCATTGGCCTATCGCTGTTTAAATTCGGCGCACCCGAAGCTGGGAAACATTGGCCGATTGGTGGACTCACTATCTTTTTAATCATTTTGTTCAGTCAATATTTATCCAGAAAAAATCGAGTTTTAGGACTATACCCAATCCTTCTAGCAATAGTGATCACATGGGTGGTTGCAGGCATTTTTACGGCTACCGGATTATTCCCCGCCGGTCATCCTTCCTATACCAGTCTGGAGAACCTGCGAAATGCGCCATGGTTGAGAATCCCATATCCATTCCAATGGGGTTTCCCCCAATTTGGAATAGCCGCATTTGTGGGAATGTTAGCGGGCTTCATCGCTTCTATTGTGGAATCCATTGGCGATTATTACGCCTGTGCTCGGCTTGCCGGAGCTCCGGTTCCAGATAAGAAAACCATCAACCGGGGAATTACTTTTGAAGGGATCGGATGTTTGATAGCGGGAGTATTCGGCACAGGGAATGGTACGACTTCCTACAGTGAAAATATTGGTGCAATTGGTTTGACCCGTGTTGGCGCCCGTCGCGTCGTTCAAGCCGGCGGAGTGATTATGATTATTCTCGGAACTGTCTCCAAATTTGGTGCTTTGTTTACGACCATCCCCGGTCCCATCGTCGGGGGGATGTACTGTGCAATGTTCGGGATGATCGCATCGGTGGGTTTATCCAATTTACAATTAGTAGATATGAACTCCGCCCGCAATCTGTTCATTCTGGGGTTCTCATTTTTCATGGGGCTCAGTATCCCGGAATATTTTTTAAATAATCCCATAAGTTTCGATGGCGGCCTAGTTTGGCTTGCAGATATCCTAAATACTTTGGGTAGTACAGGAATGGCCGTTGGTGCATTTATCGCGCTGTTTTTGGATAATACGATTCCCGGCACCGATGAAGAACGGGGATTAGTGGCTTGGCGGGAAATCAAATAAAAAATAATTTTAAAAATGAAGAACTGGGTCGCCATTAGCGAACTGGAAATATTTTATAGGAGTAACAGATGTCAGTTTTAATTAAAAACGCCCGGATAATTACGGCCGTGGATGACTATCGTGCGGATGTGTACATTGAGGATGAGCAGGTTTCGGTCATCGGTAATGATCTGCAAATGGAAGCCGATACCATTATTGATGCTCAGGGAAAGTACCTGTTCCCCGGTGGGATTGATCCTCATACCCATTTTGATATGCCTTTCGGTGGGACGGTATCTGCCGACAATTTTGAAACCGGCACCCGCGCTGCTGCTTTTGGCGGAACCACCACCATCATTGACTTTGCAATTCAAACAATGGGAAAATCCGCCCTTGAAGGGTTGGACACATGGCATGCGAAAGCGGAGGGTAACACCGCTATTGATTATGGTTTTCACATGATCATCACTGATATGACGGGGAACCGGATGAATGAGCTGGGAATGCTGGTGGACCGCGGAATTACCTCGTACAAATTATTTACCGCTTATCCCGGTGTGCTTTACATGGATGATGGCATGATTTACAATACCATGCAAAAAGCTGGAGAGATGGGCGCTTTAATCTGTGTCCATGCTGAAAATGGGATTGTGATAGACGAGATTGTGAAAAAAGCAGTGAGAGACGGAAAAACAGCTCCAAAATGGCACGCACTTACCCGACCCACTCGCATGGAAGCCGAAGCCGTCCATCGTACTATCTCTATTGCAGAAGTTGCCGGCTCGCCACTGTACATTGTTCACCTTTCTTCGTCAGATGCGCTGGAACAAGTCGCACGAGCAAGGGATCGTGGTTTACCAGTTTATGCAGAAACCTGTCCTCAATATCTGTTCCTGGATTTGAATAATTATGAGCACGATGGTTTTGAGGGTGCCAAATATGTGATGTCTCCGCCTCTTCGTGAAAAATGGAATCAGGAAGAATTGTGGAAGGGATTGAAAACCGGTGATATACAGGCGGTATCTACTGACCACTGTCCTTTCCGGATGTCAGATCAGAAGATACTCGGTAAAGACGTCTTTACCAAAATACCCAATGGTGCACCCGGAGTAGAAAACCGGATGAGTCTTATTTTCCAGGGGGGCGTTGTAGAGAGCAGGATATCTCTGAATCGCTTTGTGGAGATCACCTCTACTTCTGCTGCAAAACTGTTCGGTCTCTTCCCGAAAAAAGGGACGATTGCTGTTGGGAGCGATGCCGATTTGGTGATCTTTGACCCGAATCGAAAGGAAACCATCAGTGTAAACAATCCCTGTACTCACCATATGAATGTGGATTATAATTCCTATGAAGGGATTCAGGTAAAGGGGTTCAGCGAGACTGTCATTTCAAGAGGAAAGGTCATCATTCAAGATGGCGAATATGTGGGTAAAAAGGGGGATGGAAGATTTATTAAACGGGGATTGTTATCAAAATAATTCATATTTCAAGGAGGTTATGATGCCAAGAATGATCAAATCAGGACTGATACAGATGAGTATCCCTAAATCAGAAGGGGATGGATCGATAGCCGAAATCAAAGAGGCTATGTTAGAAAAGCATATCCCCTATATCGAAGATGCGGGGAGACAAGGCGTACAGATCCTATGCTTACAGGAAATTTTTACCACACCCTATTTTTGTCCGGGGCAGGACAGAGCCTGGTATGCTTCTGCTGAATCGGTACCGGGTCCCACCGTTGAGCGTATGCAGGAATTTGCAAAAAAATATCAAATGGTTATAATCGTCCCGATTTACGAAAAAGAACAGGCAGGGATTCTTTACAATACGGCAGCGGTTATCGACGCTGATGGTTCCTATTTAGGTAAATACAGAAAGAACCATATCCCACATACATCCGGATTTTGGGAGAAATTTTTCTTTCGTCCCGGAAATTTGGGTTACCCTATATTTGAGACAGCATATGCAAAAGTGGGTGTGTACATCTGCTATGATCGGCACTTTCCCGAGGGGGCGCGTGCACTTGGATTGAACGGCGCAGAGATTGTTTACAATCCGTCGGCTACGGTGGCAGGACTTTCCCAATATTTGTGGAAGCTGGAGCAACCGGCGCATGCAGTTGCAAATGGTTATTTCATGGGATGTATCAACCGAGTTGGCGAGGAGAAGCCATGGAATCTGGGCAGATTTTACGGTACGTCCTATTTCGTTGACCCTCGCGGCAATCTATTTTCCGTGGCTTCAGAAGACAAGGATGAGTTACTCGTTGCGGATTTCGATCTGGATATGATCGATGAAGTGCGATCCACGTGGCAGTTTTTCCGTGATCGTCGACCCGAATCTTATAACGATATAACTGCACCGTAATTGAAGGAGCAAATAATGAACACCGCGGAGATCCGAAAAAAACATAAAGAATTTTTATTCCCGGCGATTAAAAATTTCTATAAAGAACCAATCGTTGTGCGTGAAGGAAAGGGCTACCAGCTCACTGACACAGATGGTAACCAATATCTGGATTTTTTTGGTGGCATTTTAACGGTTTCTATTGGGCATGCCAATAAAGAAATAAATGATGCCGTCATCGAGCAGATCAACCGATTGAGTCACGTTTCGACGTTGTATCAGGTGGAGTCAGCAGTCCAATTAGCGGAAACACTTGCACGAATTACGCCGGGCTTGTTGAAGAAAAGCTTCTTTACCGCGTCAGGCACCGAAGCAGACGAAACTGCCGTGATGATGGCTCAGGTATTTACCGGTAATACAGAATTTATTGCACTGAGATATGCCTATGCCGGGCGGTCTCTGCTGGCTCAGGCCCTGACGGCTCATTCCACATGGCGAGCTCTCCCCACCCAGGTTGCAAGCATCAAACATGCGCTGGCTCCCTACTGCTATCGATGTCCGTTGAAATCGACTTATCCGCAATGCGGGGTTGGCTGTGCTGAAGATGTGGAAGAGCTGATTAAAACAACAACAACCGGCGAGATTGCCGGGATGATGGTGGAACCCATTCAAGGCGTGGGCGGATTCATCACTCCACCCAAGGAATATTTTAAAGTTGTGGCAGATATTGTCCATCATTATGGTGGAATATTCATTTCAGATGAAGTGCAAACCGGTTTCGGAAGAACGGGAAAAATGTTCGGGATCGAACACTTTGATGTGGAACCAGATATGATCACGATGGCAAAAGGGATTGCCAACGGGCTTCCGCTGGGCGCGGTGATTACGACGGGAGAGATCGCTGATTCGCTGGTAAAAAATAGTATTTCAACATTTGGCGGCAATCCTGTCAGTTGCGCTGCTGCCAACAAAACCATTGAAATCATTGAACGGGATAAACTGGCGGATAACTGTAATGTGTGCGGGAAGGTCCTGCGAAATGGCCTGGAACGGTTGCAACAGAAATATCCCAAATTCATCGGTGATGTACGAGGGATGGGACTCATGCAAGCGCTTGAATTGGTAGTAGATGAACCCCAAAAAGACCACACACCAAATCCCAAAGCTGTGGACCAATTGATGGAAGAAACCAAAAATCGCGGCCTGCTCATCGGCAGGGGTGGATTGTCTGGCAATGTGGTCAGAATTTCACCTCCGATGACCGTGGACACAACGACTGTTGAAGAAGCAGTGAACATCCTGGATGACGCATTCGCAGCTCTTAATCAATAAATAGGATCGTGCATTTATGACCACTCCACTGGAATCTCGTTTTCAAGATGCCAAGCCTCTCTATTCAGAGTCCGAAGCCCGAATAGAAGCAAATCGGTGTCTGTATTGCTATGACGCACCCTGTGTAAAAGCCTGCCCTGTCGGTATTGACATTCCGGGATTTATCCAGCAAATCGCTTCACGTAATATTCGTGGTGCAGCCAAAACCATTTTGCAAGTGAATCCTCTAGGACTATCCACGTCACGGGTCTGCCCCGTTGAAGAATTATGCGCGGGAGCATGCGTGTACCATCAACACGATAGTCGTCCCATCAACATTGGGCGGCTGCAACGATATGCCACCGAACAGGCGCTACACTGGGAAATGAGCAGTGGAAAAACCCTTTTTACACCTGAAATAACTGGCGATCGAAAAGTGGCTCTCATCGGTGCTGGGCCGGCATCCATTTCCTGTGCTGCCTATCTTGCTATGGCAGGTGTGCATCCGGTGATCTTTGAAAAAGATGATAAACCGGGTGGTTTGGTCACCACAGGAATTGCGCCATACAAACTGCAATCATTGGATGCTGTGGCAGAAATTGAATGGCTCGTCCGATTAGGGATTGAAATCCGAACCGGTGTTACTATCGGGAGTGATGTGACGGTTGACCAACTGCTCACAGAATATGATGCGTTGTTTGTGGGAACCGGATTGGGTAAGGATACATTCCCGGGGATCGATGGTGAAACAGAGACCGGTGTCTGGGGTGCGACAGAACTGATCCGCAGGATAAAAGCGGATGATCATTTCCAATTACCTGATGATCTTAATCGTGTGATTATTATCGGAGGGGGAAATACAGCCATTGATATTGCGCATGAACTAGCGCTTCTGGGCGTACCGCAAGTGGATATTATCTATCGACGCACTGTTGCTGAAATGCCGGGATACCAACATGAACTTGTTGCTGCCCGGAAATCCGGTGTTCGAATGATTGAAAAAGCAAAGCCACTGAGCATATCGCGTACAAGTGATGGCGATCTTGCACTGAACGCCGAACATACCACTTCAGGAGAGCAAATCCAGTTTACCGCAGACTGGATCGTGATGGCAATCGGTCAGGCAAAAGTTGCCGGTCGACTCATCCCCCAGATCGAAACAGACAACAAAGGCTTGGTCATCGTTGATCCGCTGACCCGTCGCTCATCTCATCCTAAAATTTATGCCGGCGGTGATTGTATCAATGGCGGGAAAGAAGTGGTGAACGCAGTAGCTGATGGCCGGGAAGCAGCGTTTGCTATGCTCAAAGAATTTGAAAAAAACGGGAGTCGAAATGGCTGATCTATCAATTAACATGTGTGGGATAGAGAGTCCCAATCCGTTCTGGCTGGCATCGGGTCCACCTTCTAATTGCGGCGAACAGGTGATGCGTGCCTTTGATGCAGGTTGGGGTGGCGCTGTTTGGAAGACGTTGGGCGAACCGATTGTGAATGTATCCTCACGTCTGGGCTCCATTGATTACGAAGGCAACCGCATGTCCGGTTTAAATAACATTGAACTGATCACCGATCGCCCTCTTAAAACGAATTTTGAAGAAATTTACGAAGTAAAAAAACGATATCCGAAGCATGCCGTCGTGGTTTCGCTGATGGTGAACAGCCGTGAAGACTGGCGGGAGATCATCCAGCGTTCGGAAGATGCAGGTGCCGATGGATTGGAGCTGAATTTCGGCTGTCCCCACGGTATGTGTGAGAGAGGGATGGGCAGTAGTGTTGGGCAGGAACCCGATGTTCTGAGCCGGATCACGTCATGGGCGAAGGAATTTGCTACTGTTCCAGTGCTGATAAAACTCACCCCAAATGTAGGTGATATCCTTGTCCCCGGTGTGGCAGCAGTGGAAGGCGGCGCTGATGGACTATCACTCATCAATACGATTAAATCCATTATCGGTGTGGATCTGGAAAAACTGGTTCCCCTTCCCTCGGTACGAGACAAGAGCACCAATGGCGGATATTGCGGACCAGCGGTGAAGCCCATCGCATTACACATGGTAGGCGCATTAGCAAGAGACCCCCGAATTAATATCCCCATTTCCGGGATCGGCGGGATTGGTAACTGGCGAGATGCAGCGGAATTCATCGCTTTGGGCGCCACCAGCGTTCAGGTATGTACTGCGGTCATGCATTATGGATATCGGATTGTTGAGGATATGATCGATGGACTGTCAAACTATCTGGATGACATGAATTTGTCTTCGGTATCGGACTTAGTCGCGAAGGCAATCCCCCATTATACCGATTGGGGAAATCTGGACCTGAATTATAAGGTGATCGCCGACATCGATGCAGAAAAATGTATCGGCTGTCAATTATGTTATATTGCCTGTCTGGACGGTGCGCATCAGTGTATCCACACCCGACAAAGCCCCTGCAGCGCATTTCATGGCACGTCAGACCACGGGATGAACCCTCGAATAAAAGTACAAACGCCAGTCACTCACAGCCAAAAATCACGGGTCCCAGAATATGTGCCGTTTGTGGATGACGCTGAATGTGTGGGGTGCAACCTGTGTCATTTGGTATGTCCGGTCCCCGGCTGCATCACCATGGTAGACAGCAGCACCGGATCAGAATCAGGATCGTGGAATGAACGGCTGTCGAAGATGGAGAAGTAGTCGAAAATGTTAAGAATACCCGCTGATGGAAATTCAGCATAAAGATGGCTAGGCAAAGTGTGCTAACCCTCTTCATTTGGTGTGAAAGAAATAATGAGTGTTTTAAAAACTATCGCCAATTTCACAATCAATTAGATTAGAGAAATGACGCTATGATTGAAATATTGATTACTTTTATTGTTCAACAAATTTTTGGATATGCAATTAACAAAGGAGTTGATCGCTTTCTGAAGATCAACCAAGATTCTTATCATAAAAAATTAGCTTCAGTTATTGACAAAACCATCGATGTTTTTAGTTCTTCATATCCCATCACAGAAAAGGATGGAAAATTTCCTTTCTACCATTCACAGGTCATTATTAATGAGCTGTTGAAATACCGGTTTTTTAAAAACGACGATTATCAGTTGGATGAAAACGGGATAAAACAAGAGCTCTTGACAAATCCAAACATTTTGACTCCAAAAGATACTGAGCTTGAACGATTTCTTCAGATATTTGAAGAAAACCTCAAAGCAGAAAAAACACTAGAATCCCTGGCGGTTGAAGAAAATTATAAATCCGAGATATTTGAAATATCGCAGAAATTTACTCCTTTATTTGAGCAGTTGGATCGCGTAGAAAAAAACACCGAAGATATCAAAAAAATACTCAAAGACAAGGTTGGGCGAACGGGGGAAACACCTAAAGAATTGACTGATGTTCATCGAAGATCAAAAGATGATATTATCGGGCGTGAAGATTATCTAAAAAGGATAAGGAAAGACCTGCTGAACGGACGAGAGACGATTCTTATGAACGGCATGGGAGGGATAGGAAAAACGACTCTTGCCGAGGTGTATGTTGAATTTTATTATAATGAGTACAAGCACATTGCATGGCTGAGCATCGAAGATAGTTTTAAGGACGCCTGTTTATCCAACTATGCATTACTGCGAAACCTGGGTCTTGAAGGGGGTAAGCCTGATCAGCAGTTTAATACCTGTTTGAATGAGTTACGCATTATGAAGGGTCCAAATCTGTTAGTGATTGACAACGCCAAGCTAAATCTCTCTGACTATTACCACCTTCTACCCAAAGCCCCTGATTGGCATGTGTTAATTACTTCCCGAGTGCGAATTGAACCTTTTAATATTATCGATATTGATTTCTTAACTGTTCCGGATGCTATCGCGCTTTTCAAAAAGTATTGTACATATTATAGCGATGAACAAATTCAAAGAGTGGTTAACAAAGTAGAGTTGCATACGTTGACCATTGAAGTGCTGGCAAAAGCCGCAAAACGTAACCACTGGAGCATTGAAAAGACTTTCGAAGCATTGGGGATAGATGCCATTGTTGATGTATCTGTCCAACATTTTGAAAATAAAAAAATTGACAAGATCAAATCTTATCTTATTGAAATATTTAACGCAAGTGAGTTGAATGAAAGGGAAAAATGGGTTTTAACGCAATTTATTGCGCTTCCGTCGGTGGATATTGACTATCATTTCCTGTACAAGCTACTGCAAATTGAAAAACTGGACTGGAAAGATAATTTTTCTGCAACATTAGAGGGACTCTATGAAACGGGCTTCCTGCAAAAAAATAAAAAGAAAAAAAGTTACAAATTACATGCTGTATTAAATGAAGTATTACAAGCATCATTAAATGCCTCATTTGATGATATTAGATCGTTATTTGAAACTGTTATGGCATTATTATATACGGATCAAGCCAAAGATAATCCAATCGACAAATTTCCATTTGTCTCCTTCGGAGATGCCATATTAGAATTGTTCTCAAATCAATCGGATCCGGATTTATCTCACTTACAGTTCAACCTTGCAAATGTCTATCAAGATTTGGGGGATTATGAAAAGGCACGAGATTTATTGGAGACTGCATTAAAGTCTGACCTGAAAAATTTTGGTGACAAACACCCAACTATTGCAACTTATCAGTCCAACCTGGCTGGAGTCTATAAAGATTTGGGGGATTATGA
>JABMOW010000126.1 GCA_013204025.1 Fidelibacterota bacterium
AACAAAATAACCTTTTGTGTTTCATGAATTCTTTCAGAATCAATTCGGATGAGATAAATCCCTGAAGGATATTTATTTGTATCCCAGGTTAAGGTATGATATCCACTTGTAAATTATCCTGAACTCAAATCATCGATCTTTTGTCCATCACTGTTATAAATGCTTACGATTTAATCAGTATTTTCAGGTAGCCCAAAGCGAATACTCACTTTTGGATTGAATGGATTTGGATAGGCTGGTGTAAGAACAAATTTGTCTGGAATATCCATGCTTCCTTCAAAAATATCTGCGTTTTCACGTATCGGCCATATAGAAATCATAATCTTCATATAAAGAAGTGTTTAAATTCCATTGATTACCTTTACAAAACGAACATGGAAAGTATTTTCCGTGCTACGAATTATCAATAATCAAATTTTTCTCTGCTACTTTCTCAACTCATCTTCCCAATTCTGTAAAAGAATGTAAATTGTGATAATAAATAAAAAGAAATACCTTAAAATTTGGAATCAGAAAAGGACATTCAAATATGTTTTACCGCATTATAAAATTATTTTTAGCTGCCTCCACTATTTTCACCGCACTGAATGCAGAGATACTTTACGAATCTGGAAGTTTAAAAGAATTCATCGGCGGCACTTCGCCTCAAACCCAATACGACAATTATGTAAGCCATATTTCCGAAGGGATTGCATCAGAAGGATACAATGACTACGGTCCCAATTGGCTGGATGTACAGACAAACGAATTTGGAAACTATCAGATAATTCCATCGGATTCGGAAACTCTGACGCATTGGCAATCCATTTTTACAGCATTTAACCGTGGAAATATTAATCTGGTAGATCAATTTCTCACTGATTCTCTCGCCGCATTTAACTATGATGTGGTAGAATTTCAGGATACCGTCGTCAACCGGACATTTTATATGATACGCGAGCGACTCGATTCTTCCTTCGTAGATGTAAACATGCCAATGATTCCAGAAGATGATGTAGTCGGCAGTTTCAGAAACGGTTGGGGAATATTTATTATCAATCCCGCCGCACAGCGACAGAATATTGTGATCGAAGTCCCCCACCCCTGTGATGACTTCATTGCACCCTATCTCGCTACCAATCTGTTTTTAGAAACAGATGCGTATGCCATGACCATTGCCGGGGCTGGTCGAGAAGTTGAATGGACAAATAGCGGCAATTATTCCAATAATAAATCAAAATCGGATCCTTCCAGAAATACAAATACACCCTTTCATTTATTCCATAAGGTCCTGTCTGACTCTTTATTGCAGACCCCTCCTCATTCACCGCTGGTTTTACACATGCATAGCTTTGACGATAATAGTAGCCATGAGGGATTCAAATCTATCGTACTCTCTGCGGGATGGGATGCGGGCTATGCCAACAAACCAGTCCGAGATGTGACTAATGATCATCTGGATTTCGTTAACTTCACTACCGAATATCCTACTCTGGCCAATGCATATGGTGATCACGATGCGGAGCATGTGACAGACTTTTATCAGGTTCATTACAGTGGCTCATTCTTTTATTATGGAGAGACACAGGACTACCCCATACCTCATACTTCTACCTTATTAGGCCCAAACACTGGTGTTCAGATGAACTATTTGAGACAATTCACACACAGTGGTAGTGTTTATGAGCCATGGATTCAAGTGGAGTTTTTTGAAAAACCTATGTTGTTTACCGATTTGGAAATGCCAAACGAGGAATTATATCCTGCCAATTATCCCACTTCCTGGCAGAATTACGGTATTCTGCTGGATTACTTTCAACCATTCGTTGATGCCGTTGACGCGTATCTCACCAATTGGGAATCTGTGCCCGATACCACAGCACCGCCTCAAATCAATAATTTCCATGCCACCTATGATGGATATCACTATGAAGCATTGGCGTGGTCACCTGTGGAAGATACCAATTTCGAAACCTACAGAATTTATTTCGATCCTGATTCGGTCACCGAAAATTCTCCATATTTGGATGTGCAGGATGATTCAAATCTGCAGGACATGCGTACGAACCACACCACCATAACTGGCTTAGATGAGAATCTGGATTACCAGTTCAAGGTCAACGCCATTGATTATTTTGAAAACGCCGGAGTTCTCTCTGAATCGATCGCCGATTCTATCCCGGGTCAGATCAGCCATACGGTCATCGAAAATTTTGATGATGGGACTGTTGATTTGCAATCCTACGAAGATGAAGATTTAAGTCCCACCTCATGGTCGCTCAGTACTACAACTACATATTTGAATTCCAATCGCGCATTGTATATCTGGGGTAATACTTGGAAGACAGAAGACATTGATCCGTATCCCATATCTGATGGAACGGTCTGGCAGATCGCCTGTCGGAGTCAGAGTTCAGGAGAGATTCACGGTTTTGGTGTGCGGGATTCAGTCAACATGTTGGTTTATTCCTTTAACGGCTCGGAATTGTTAAATATTGAAGAATGGAACACCGTTTATCAGGGATATTTCCCCAATTACAGTTGGAATTTGTACCAGTTACCGATTGCAGATGATTGGTTTGCTCGATTCGAATATTTCCCTTCTCTTACGTCTTTAGTCTTTATTAATGATCGTGACGATGATCTCACATCGTCTGTGGTTTTTGATGAGATTATCGATATCACACCTGTGTTGGATATCATGCCTGAGGTGTCTTTCACCTATACAACCGGTGCCCTGACCCGAACACAATCAGGTGAACGGAACGTAGATGTGAGTTTCACTTCCTTCGTCAATGACCCGGATAATTCATACCACACCTACTTCTGGCAATTCGGCGATGGCGAAACCAGCGGTGAACACCATCCTACACATACATTTATAGTTGAGGATGATCATCCATATACGGTATTACTTCAGGTGATGGATTCTGACGCTAACTGGGGTCAATTCGCAGAACAGATCACCATTGATCCGGGTGAAAGTAGTTTTCCGCTGACATTAAATTTTGTGGGTGATATTATGCTCGCCAGAAGATATGAAGATAATGATGGAATTATCGATACTGCGGGCGTGAATTCTATTTTTGAACCCACATTAGAAGTTCTGGGAGAGGCTGCTGATATTACGGTAGCAAATCTAGAGTGCCCGTTTACCGTTTATGGAACTGTGCACCCAACAAAATCTATTGTTTTTAAAAGCCACCCGGACAATCTTGATGGTCTGGAATATGCAGGTATCGATATCGTCACCCTTGCCAACAACCATAGTGAGGATTACGGATTGACAGGCTTGGACTATACCCAGTATTATCTCGGCCAACGGGAAATCCTATACTCTGGTGCCGGAGCAGACTCTTATGAAGCTTACCTTCCGTTATTTTACAATCAAAAGGGGTTAAACCTGGCGTTTCTCGCCACCAGCGATAGAACCGGTCAGTATAATAACTTCCAGCCTTATCTGAACGCAGGATATAATAAATCCGGATTTGCGTACATGACCCCATATTACATTCAACAACAAATTGAAAATGTTCAGGAAACTGCCGATCTCATCATCTTGGAATTACATGCAGGAAGTGAATATTCTATCTCACCAGGCTCGGACTATGACTCGTTCATATTCGATGATATTCTTGATCCTCAAAATTATGAAGCACCCAGAGACATTGAGAATAACTGGGATATTGCAGATATTTCTGACGAAGAAGAAAACTATTCACCGGAGCTTGACATGCCGCAGATGTGGGACCGGGAGATTCGGCATTTTGCCATCGATTCCGGTGCTGATCTGGTCATCGTACATCACCCTCACATTATACAAGGAGTTGAAGTGTACAATGGCAAAGTGATCGCACATTCTTTGGGAAATTACATCTTTGACTTGAACTATCCCGAAACCTATCCCACCATGATTCTTAACGCCTCTGCAGATGATACCGGCTTTTACGAATTCTCAATTACGCCTGCGTATATTGATGATTATATTCCCCAAGTGGCTACCGGAGAATTGGGTTTGCACCTCTTGGACTATATTGCCTTCAAATCCAGAGAACTGGATTCGTATCTTTTTGTTGATCGATTTTCCGGCACCGCAAATGTGGTTCTGGATACGCTTTCAAACACCGTTACTCAAGTGACCAATCGTCAGGTTCCGAACATTACCATTAATGGAAATACATGGACATCAGATCCATTATTTATCCATCAAACCGGAAATATTTCATCCATTGATGAATTTCCTTCAGGCGACACGCCAGAGTACCGACTTGGAAAAGATTTACTCTGGTTTGGTAATATGGAAGCTGAAGGAAGTACACTATGGAACGATAATAGCGACGATGAATGGTTTGAAGAAGGGATTTCTCATCGGGGGAATCGATCAATTGCTCATCGTAGGACACCCACTTCCGGTGATAATGTGGTGACAAATCTGGAAGACCGAATTAAAATCAATCCTGATTATCAGCATTCTCTGGCTGGATGGATTAAGACAGATAACGGAAGTGACGTAACTATCACAATCCGGTATTATTCCTCCAGGTCCTCTTCAGGAATTCTTGGATCAGGATCTGTCCACACTGGGATAACTGGTGATACAGATTGGCAATTTTATTACACTAACTTAACGATTCCTGCGAATGCCAATTACTTTGATATCCGCCTGGATAGTAATATGCCAGATTCGGGAGAGGCACTTTCGTGGTTCGATGATGTCTCGGTGATTCAATGGACAGACTGGTTCCCTGAATCTGAAGCAGATTATGTGTTTAATCCCAACGATTACTACTTTCTTCAGTTACAGGGACAATCTGTGGGATTGGATCCTTTAGTTACTTTCACTGAAAGTGTTTACGGACCTGCACCACCATGTTCACCTGATTTCACTACTGAAATCACTGGCGGATTAAATCCGTTAATCGTACCATTTTTTGATATCAGTGACGGCCTTGTCGGTTGGTGGGAATGGGATTTCGGCGATGGCGAAACCAGTTTCGATGAGAATCCGGTGCATACTTATACTTCAGATGGGAATTACACAGTATCCCTGAATATTTTTGATTATACAGGGAATGTGATCAGCGAAGCAAAATCAGATTACATCCATGTGATATCGGAATTATTACCCGGAGATGTGAATTTTGATTTTGACCAGAATATTCTCGATATTGTGATCATGGTCAACATTATCGTTGGTGAATATCCAAATCCGCCTGAAGCCGTGCTTGAGATTGGGGATATTACCGGTGATGGGGTGATCAATGTTTTGGATATTATTTTATTGATCAATATTATTTTGGAAGATTAAATACTATCCCTCGGTAGTCTCTAGACGAATATCGAACTTCCGTTGTTTTGCTTCGGCAATAAACGTACTACCTTTCATCGCATTTTCAACAGGGATGACGCCCTTCTCCAGCTTACCCTGTGCTGCATGGATTAACATGATTGACGCATGCCAACCTGTCCATTTTTCCATGGCGGAAAAGCCCGTTTCTTGATCGGAATATTCAATTGAATTGATAGTCACCGTTTTAGGACTTCCCTGATGATTCCCGGTGGCTCGGACTCTCATCAAACAGATATCTTCTACCCTGCCATGATCCAGCTGGGGTTCAAGTAGCTGATGATAAAATTCGCGAGGAGTAATCTCTTGTCCTTGAAATGGCACTGGATTTTCACTGAACAAACCCAATTGTCGAAAGCCTTTCATCCACTCCCAATGACCGGGATACCTCAACGTTTTATTTTCAAGTGTAAGTATCTTTCCTTCAAAAGTCCAGGGCATGGTGGACAATCCACCTGAGGTAACTGCAGCCTCGAGGATTCCAATGGGTTCTGGGAATTCCAAAGTCTCTATTCTTTCAAAACAGGGGACTTGCGTAATCTTTCCCTGATCCAGAAAAAATGCGCTCCCATCATATTCGTTGGTCAATCCGTTGATATTAAAGAACAGAGAATAGTTCCATGGTGGTGTGGGTTTTTGGGGTAATCCACCGTCCCATATGGATACATGTTCTGGTGAATCCATTTGCTCCATTGCAGCGATCGCCAGAGTGATATTCATTCCGGGACCCATCCCACATTCAGGGACAATTGTAATTCCTGTTTCTTTCGCTTGGCCAGACATTGCGATTTGTTTCCGGGCATTATTCGTATGACCACCCAGATCTACCATATGGGTTCGGGTCTGGATGGCAATTTCTGTCAGCTTTGGTAAATATTTATAAGGGACGGCGGCTAGTATAGCATCCACATCGCGGAATTCTGATGCAAGATTGTCCTCTGATGTCACATCCACAACTTTTCCAGATACAATCTGTGTATCTAGTAGCGAATTCAATTTTTGCACACCGTTTGAAACCGTATCAGGGCGATTATCCATGAGAATGATTTCATCCGCACCACCAAACCGTGCGATATCATATGCGGAAGCCAGTCCCTGTCTTCCGGTTCCAAGAATTGCATATCTCATAATGTACTCACCTTTTGTTTATCGATAGTTAATTCCACCGGCTTCTTTAAATGCTCTTGCAATTTCATACCCCACCACACCGGTTGCAACTGAAACATTCAGACTTTGCTTGATCCCAAACATAGGAATTTCTACGGTAGTGTGACACAGTTTTAATAATTCTTCGGTCACACCGGTTACCTCATTGCCCACCACAAAACAGGTGGGAAACTCCCATTGCATTTCATAAATCGATTGTGAGGAAATTGTCTGTTCGATGCCAACTAATTGAATCCCTCTGGATTTTATCATTTCTGCCGCAACTAGAGGGTCCTCAAATTGCTCCCAGGGAGTAGACTCTTCTGCACCCAACGCCACTTTGTGGAGATCGTCACGGGGAGGATATGCCGTATAGCCGGTGAGATATATTTTTTCGGCGCCGAAACCGTCTGCAGAACGAAAGATCGAACCTACATTATGGACTGATCGTACGTTTTCAACTAAAATACTGACGGGGATTCGCACCAGTTCCAGCAATTCACTTTTTGTGGGCCTGGCGGCTTTTAATTCATCATTGGTTCGTTTCAGGCGGCTGGGATTCAATTTCGAAAATGAGTTACTGATTTGTTGGTGTAAAGATTTCAGGTTCGTGAATTTTGGTAAATGAATAATCAGTAATATTTATCACAATGTCCTGTCTTTTTTTCCTTTGGTGCACTTCAACCGTCCCGTACACAAATTTACCGTCAATTTCTTTTACTTCAGTGCATTCAGCCGTTTTGATTTCCCGGTCACGATTATCCAGAATCACAACCCGCATGATTAAAAATCTCTCTGGATCAATCCATAAACGTTTGGTTTCTCTATTCTTGGGACGACTGGTTGTGTCCTGCAATTCGATGATCACCATCTCTCGACCAAGGAGGCTATCTAATCCCACTACCAAGTGGTTTTGATCTTCAATCATTTGAGGCGTGAGCTCCAGTTCAGAAAAATCAAATCCGCTTTTCTTGATAGTTTTATAGACAGACTTTTTGAATTCTTTCAATTTCCCTGTCACAGGAAGTGTCCGCCATCTCTTTCTTGACTGATCTGAAAAACGGTGTTCCCAAAACACAACACCTTTCATTTCCGATGGAAGCAAATAGTCAATTCGTATGGATTGCCTAATATTACCTTCAGACCAACCAACTCGTGTTAAGAATTTACGATGGGTGTCCGGTTTTCCAATTTGAGATTGTTCCATTTCAATGACATACGAAAGGTCGATATTTTCCATTCGCTTCATTACATTGGTTAGCAGTTGTACAGAATTTGTAGAATCTTCTCCGCCCCATATCATTCCAAAGTTTGCGACAATACAAATCACTAATAATAAATTCGTTTTCATGAAGGTAAATTTAGGCTATCCTGCATGTTAATTTTGAGTGTACGTTTAGTGAATATTTTATCCTTTTCCTAAAGGCTTTATATCCATAGAATTATTAAATTAAGTTTCCATTTAAAAGAAATTCAGATGAAAATAATAAATTCTCTGTCCGAAAATGCTAACGAATTGCTAATGGCATGTATTGAGCAATTCCACAAGCTCATTATATCACCGCTCGATTGGCTCTGGCTGTCACGTGTCAAGACACTAAGAACTAAATGCTGTAATAATGTGCGGTAGAAAAACACTCACGAAAGGTAAAATTGAGATCATTGAAGAACTCTCTGTGGATGACTGGGATGAAGAATTTGTACCCAGCTATAATATTGCTCCTACCCAAATGGCTCCGGTTCTGACTTGGAGGAATCACCACAGAGTGGTCAAATCTATGAAATGGGGATTGATACCATCATGGTCAAAAGATATGTCCTTCGCGTCCAAAATGATCAATGCAAGAAGTGAAACATTAACAATAAAGCCCGCATTTCGAAATTTAATTTCACGTCAACGGGGGATTGCGATTACTGATGGATACTATGAATGGCAGAAAACGCCATCTGGGAATATCCCTTATTATATCCACCGAAGTGATGGAAAATTGCTACTATTAGCAGCTCTTTGGGATACCTGGGTCACTCCCGAAAAAGTCCTCATGTTTTCCTATACAATCATCACCAATCAGGCTTCACTGGCACTAAAGACAATTCATGATCGGATGCCGGTGGTGATCAATCCCGATGAAATGATGATCTGGCTAAACGCAGAACAAAATTCGCAGGTTTTGGCGCTTCGATTATTACAAGCAAATGATACAGGAATCACATCCTACCCCGTATCTTCATTTGTGAACAATGTTAGGAGTAATTCACCCGAATGTATAAATCCACTCAAATGACAAACTCACCAATTATTTATGAAATTTTCCCCCGTAATCATGGACCTAGAGGTACTTTTGCGGACATTATTGATGACCTTCCCCGTATCCGGAATTTAGGTGTGGATATCATCTGGCTCATGCCCATTCACCCTATCGGCGTGTTACATCGAAAGGGAAAAGATGGTTGCCCCTATGCCATTCAGGATTACCTGAAAATTCACGACGATCTGGGGACGGTGGAGCAGTTTTCTGAATTGATCCGGCAAACCCACAACCTCGGTATGAAACTCATTCTGGATATGGTGTTCAATCACACGTCACCGGATTCACGACTGCGATCCGAACACCCAGAATATTTTTACAAAAATGACGCTGGTGAAATTTCGACTAAAGTCCCTGAATGGAGCGATGTCATCGATCTTGATTATTCCCATCGCAATCTGTGGGATGAACAAACGAATGTATTGAAATACTGGACATCTCTGGGTGTCGACGGTTTCCGATGTGATGTAGCGCCTATAATTCCCGTGGCGTTTTGGGAGTTCGCACGTCAGAATGTTGATCCTGAACACAAACAAGTTTGGATCGCAGAGAGTGTTCATCTGTCATTCGTTCAGGAGTTGAGAGGACAAGGTTTTAATTGCCATAGCGACGCTGAACTTCATCCCGTTTTCGATTTTACCTATGATTACGACGCGTTTGGATTTTTAGAACAATGGTTCCATGATCGTTCACCATTAAAACCCTGGATCGATTATCTCAATATTCAATCTTCTCTTTATCCGGATTGTGCACAAAAACTTCGGTTCCTCGAAAATCACGACTGCCAACGAATCGCTTCCCGACTGAAATCGATAGATCAACTGAAAAATTGGACTCTACTCATGTTCTTACTTTCCGGTGCCAAACTGGTTTATGCGGGGCAGGAGTTTGGGTTCATGCATCTACCCAGTTTGTTTGAAAAGGATACTATTGATTGGTCTTTTAGCAATGAGGATTTTCACCAATTTTTTGAAATGGTTTTGAACTTTACCTCACATCATAAGCCGGATAAAAATCGTTTTCATATCAATCAAATTAGTGAAACACTGATTGAAATAAAATGGATAAGCAATGGAGAGTTTATCAGTTTTCTGAATCTGGCTCCTGACGAATGTATGTTCACATCCCCGTATGAAATTACCGGCACGAATGTGTTTAGTGAAGAGAAACTGACATTATCAGTCGGTGATCCCATTCAGAAATTTCCATTCGTTATTCGGTCGGATTCACCAGTTGTAGAATAGACGTACTACTGATTCCTAATATGATTTCTTGTCATGCATCCGATTCACCTTGTCGCCAAAGCGTATCCACAGCCCATTGCTCTGCAGGTAGATAGATCAGGTCAACTGCCGGGTCTTTCACTTCAGGATACATTGCTGGATCAGCCAGATGTTGTGCCAGGCGTGACTTCAGTTCTGCATAAGCTTCTGCTGTAGCTGGATGTTGACGCAGATAATCCCGGAACAGTAATGCATATCTCTGATTTGCCCGTCCCTGTTTCCGAATGTGGATATGTGTTCTGCGTTGACCGGATGAGGGAAGAAATAACATTTTTTCCCACTCCTCTATCTTATCAGGTGAACCCGGGGGACAATGATCTCTCGTCACCCGTTTAAGTTGTTTGTACCCCAGAGATGTCATTCCGGTAATAATTTGAGTATCTAATTTTTTCACCGAGATCTGAATGTCAATGACATCTTTTGCTGATAATCCCGGTACCGAAGTTGAACCGATGTGGTCAATACGCAGGGCGAGTTCCCCCATTCCCTTTCGAAGGTTAAAAGCGATCTCTTGAAATTCATCAGGCCAATCCGATTTGTATGGAACAATATCAATCATTGATTCAAATAGTTAATGAGGTAGTTGTGTTAAAACGTTTAATGATTTTCCATTTTTGTGTGACAGTTAAATTCGTGAATTCTATGCAAAGTGAGATAGGTGCCAGCTCTACAGGATTGGATTGCAATTTAAAATCTCAATGATAGACAGCTTAAACCACCATCAAGTTTTTGAAATTCAGAAACATCAATTTCTTTTACCAAATACCCGGCACTTTCAATGGTTTTTCTGGCTTTTGGATAACCCTCGGGAATCAGTACCCGATCATTCACCCAAATACAATTTGCGGCGTAATTCTCATCCTCATCTATTTCCAAAATATTGAACTTTTGAAATTCTTCGTTTGAGACAAATTGATCACATGCTACCAAATTGTTCCGCTCCAAATATGCAACTCCATTCTTCAAATGAAGTACTCTTTCCAACTTGACAACCGACCCACTCATGCTGAATTTTTCCAGATAATCTATGACCTGTTGGGCACCATTTTCATTCGTCCTCTCTGATAATCCGATATAAAAATGCAATCCTACCATCATGATATCCCCGGCATCTACTCTTCCTGGTTCTTTCACTTCTTCGATATCGCGATAGAAATCTACCAACACCTTTTTTATTTCTGTTGTCTCTCCCCTTCGTGAGTCCGCTCCGGGATTGGTTATAATTGCACAGCATTTGGTGAGTAAAGCCACATCTTCAACGAAAGTTGAATCAGGATAGCGTTCATCTTCTGCCATGACGAATACGTCTAGCCCACATTCTTTTAAGGCTTTAATGCATTCGGCATGCTGATTAAGCGCCTTTTCATGATTGGGGAGTCCTAATTCGGCATTGCTCAATCCTTTTGTCATACTTTTCGCAGGCGTTCTAACGATTGCTTTACTGAACATGATTTTCCTTGAATAAATCTGTCGTGAACTATTTGTTTAAATTGAAATCATCTGAAGGATAAGGATTTAACTAAAGGGCTGGCTGAACTAACCGGATTAAAGTCTAGATAGCAGAAAAGAAACATAAAAAAATTGAATTGCGTTTTGGTGTCCCTATTGAGTGCCTGGTTAGTAAGCTTTAAAATAATAATTGCACTCCAGTAAATATTGCGGCTGCAACCAATGAGGCAATGACCCCACCAACAAAACCAGCAACTTTGTCAGAGCTAGATTCTTTTATCTTATTTACACCTAATACTTCTTTTAAATTACTAGATTCTTCAGCGAGAAGACGTTGAGTTAATTCAAATTTTTCATCGATATTTTCCTTCTCTTTTTGTTTTGAAATTATATTATTTACAATATTATCCAGTTCTTTTTTCTTGTCCATGAACTCATTCTTTAAATTGTCCACGGAGCTAATTGCATCGTTCAAATGTTCTTTTGTAGTTTCGATTTGTTCCAACGTTTTTTCATATGAAGTTTCAGGCTCATTTTTTAGTTCAAATTCTAATGGTCTAACTCTAATACGTCGATATTTGACATTGACTTTTTTGAGGATTTTAGCAATTAGCTTAATGTAAAGGTCTATGATAGTTATTATATCTGCACTCATATTTTATATCCTTTCTTCAAGCTAGCGAACGAGATCAGCAGCACCCAAGTTATTGTTTCCTCTACGATAAATCTTCATTTTCTCTGTATCAATTCTAAAAATCATGCTAACCAGTTCCTGTATCCGTTGCGGTAGTAGTTAAGAAGCCAACCATTAATACTTCATGCAAAAGTCTAAGAACTGTTTCCCGAAATCAGTTCGTGATGCCTCTACCGGTGTCTGTTTAGGTGTTTCAAAGGTGATCGCACCTGAATGCATCACTGACATTACACCCGCAGAACCATCCTGCCATTCGAGGATTCTGCAGGGACCAGAATTTGCTAGATTGTGTCCCAAATTTGTAAGACCTTTAGCGTCCGAGAGACTAATGCCACCAATAGTAGTTCCCTCGTCACATTTGAGTGCAGTGCTGATATGTGACAATAGCGAATGCTGATCTTCACAATCTTCAATACCCGATGGAATCCATCCACCAGCAGTTCCGAGTACTTGATATGCGTCAAGGTGACTACGTACATTGAGAATAATACCATCTGGTGTTGTTTCAACATTTGAACTAGGGCTACCTCGATGTACTACAAATGGATCTTGACCATAGACCCAGGTGACAATTGATATTTCTATCGATGTAGCATTTCTCAGAATTTCCAGATATAATTGTTTTCGCTCAAATGAGTCAGGTTGCAAGAAAGTATAACTAAGTCCGCCTTTTAGCATTTTCAATTTTGTATGATTACTTGTTTTTGAGGCTGTATTGAGTGTATCGTGTACAACTTCAATAATCTGGTCTTCTGTTAAGTGCTCTGTTGGTTCAATTCCCTGCGATTCAAGACGACTGTTGAGACTTGAAAGGATATCGCAAATTCTCTCTATCCGTCTGGATGTCGCGACCTCTCCGATTATTGCAGCGACAGCTCCACCAGCGTAGGGAATAACATTTAGTAAAGCAACTGTCGCTGCTCTAGCCTTTTCGGATATAGGTGGCTTCGCTAGTGTATCAATAATTAGAGCAATATCACTATTTTTATTCATATGTAATATAGGTTATCAACTATTATTTATGACGAATTTTTTGTCGTTTCATTTTCTGTTTATTCTGAATCAATAATCTCAATTTTATTTCGTGTAAATTTTCCCTCGTTAACCATGATTCACCACGTTGTTGTGCTTTTATTCGAGTTTTATCTGTATTGTTTAAGATCGAGGTATTTTTGATTGAATATATCCATTGTCCTAAGGAAATAATAACAATATTACTCATTACCAAACAAATAACCATATACAACAAACATCGAACGATTCGTTTTCTGACTATAAGTATTCAAGTTTCTGACGTCTGGGAATAATTTTATATCTGGAACGAAAAATCCCCTCCGATTAACCAGAGGGGATTTAGATATTGAGTCCGTACTTCCTTGAAACGACGGATTGCCGTTTTATAGTAAGGTGTTATTATTCCGAAAAATCAGTGATATAAATATGCGTTGCACGAGGGTTTTCCGCGTCCCGGTTGGAGGCAAAGACCAATTGTTTACCATCCGCTTTAAACATTGGGAATGAATCAAATGTTTCGTTATGAGTCACCCGGGTCAGTCCACTGCCATCAACATTGATAAGATATAGTTCAAAGTTATGCCCAAATGTATGATATTCTTCATTCCAGTCATCCATATTGGAAGCAAAGATGATCCGTTTACCATTCGGGTGCCAAGACGGCGCCCAATTGGTTGCGCCATTATGAGTGAGTTGGACTTTATTCTTTCCATCAGCATCGGCAATATAAATTTCAAGGGGTACTGCTTCGATATAATTTTCACGAACATTTTCCGCCCACTTTGCTCTTTCCTCATCATTTTGAGGATACCACGCCCGCCATACAATTTTCGAACCATCAGGAGAATAAAATGCGGCACCATCGTAGCCATAATCAAAAGTGATCTGTTTAATATTTTCACCATTGGTGTCCATTTCAAACAGATTCATATCCTCATCCCGAAGTGATGAAAAAATGATCTTATCCAAAAAGGGATGAACCGTTGCTTCCGCATCGTATCCTTCATTATGTGTGATCTGTTGAATATTGGACCCATCAGGATTCGCTTTGTAAATCTCAAAATTTCGAAGAGGCCAAATATATGTGTGCGGATCCTTCGGAACAAAAACTTCAGGGCAGGCAGTGCCTTCATGCATGGTAGAAGAGAAAATGATAAAGCTGTCATCCTTTGAATAATACGAACAGGTGTGTGCGCCAATATCTGCGGATACCATTTTCTGATCGGAACCGTCCAGATTCATCGTGTAGATTTTGTCGCACTCGAATCCGTCTCGTTTGGACTGAAAGATCAATTTTTTTCCATCAACGCTGAGATATGCTTCTCCGTTATCTCCCTCGAAGGTCAATTGTTTGAGATTTGAAAGCAATACTTCTCCGTTGCTGTTACTGCAACCATTACCTACCAAAAATAAAACGACTAACACGATAAATAACTGTCTGTATTTCAACAGATTCATAATCAATATTCCTTATTTTGACAATTTATTGAATTTAAATTCTTTCGGTGTACATCCCCACTTCTTTAGGATATGCTCTATCTTTTGTTTATCAACTTTTGAGCCATCATATTGGAGGGTAATTGTATGGTTGAGTGTGGTACCATCGCATGATTTAACGCCTCTGATATCCTCGAATTCTTTCTCAAGATTTTCCATGGTTTCTTGAGATGAAAGGGTCGGAATTTCGATCACAACCTGAGTGATGTCTTTTGGTCTTCCATAATCAGAAGCCAGGATAAAGAATGATATTAATATAAAAGCTAGGACCAAAAATGATCTCAAAAGTGTTTCCTTCTTTCAAATATAGCTATTGAAAATTAGGAGTATTTTTGCCTCCGGACAAGAAGTTCAGAGAGTGGTTTTTAGGAATATTCTAACAATCAAATGGAATTCTAAATCAGTTTATTCTGATTCTGGTATTACGATGTTTCCTGCTGCTTCCATCCCCTCTTTCTCATCAACTTTTACAAGAAGGAAACTACCCAAAATGAGGAAAAACAAGACTACCGCGATGCCTGCTCGCTGAGATTCAAATATATTTGTAAATACACCTAATAGAAACGGTCCCATAAATGCAGTGGCTTTCCCTGAAAATGCAAAAAATCCGAAAAACTCATTTTCTTTTTCTTTGGGGACAAACCGCGCCATCAAAGAGCGACTGGATGCTTGATTGGGTCCTGCGAAAATCCCAATAAGAATACCTGCTAACCAGAATACCGCTTTTGAGGAGGTAAGTATCGCTAGCAATACTGCAATAATCAGCCCGACTAAACTGATTTGGATGGTTTTCTTGCCACCTAAAATATCATCTAGGAATCCCATTGCAAAGGCACCCATCCCTGCAGTGATATTTAATACAATCCCAAAGATAAATATTTCGCTCATGGTGAAGTGAAACGTGCCTGCTGCGAAAATTCCTCCAAACGCAAAAATAGTGATCAATCCATCATTATAAATCAAACGCGCGATAAGAAATCTGACTAGATTTTTATATCTTTTTATTTCACGAAATGTATCCCCCATTTGTCTGAAGGATTGTGAAAATAACTTTTTCCTTTGTCTCACAATATCTGAGTTTTCCCTAACCCAAATAAATGTAGGAAGACTGAATACAGCGAACCAGATTGCTACCAATAAAGTGGTTGCTCGTATGTTTTGACCTTGGTCTTTTGTGAATCCAAACCAAGGAGTTTCAGGTTGGATCAGGAACATATAGGATATACCCAGAGCAAGCAATCCTCCCACATATCCAATTGACCAACCGTAACCGGAAATCCTTCCAATTTTTTCTTGAGGTGCAATATCCGGTAGGTAAGCATTACAGAACACACCACCCATCTCGAATCCTACATTGGCTAGAATAAACCAGAATAAAGCAGGAATTACACTGCCAGGTAATACCTTATACAACATCAGCGACCCGAGAATAGAGACCCATGTCCAAAGAATCAGGAAGAGCTTTCTAAAGCCACCCCGGTCTGCCATGGCACCCATTATTGGCGATAAGAGTGCAACCAATATACCTGTGATAGTGATCGCTCGAGACCATAATGCCATGCCAATAATCTCATTTTCAGCGACAACTTGAGTAAAATATGTCCCATAGATAAATGTAACAATCAGGGTCGTAAACGGCTGGTTGGCAAAATCATACAGCGACCAGGAAAAAATAGTCAGTTTCTTGTATGGTTGATTCATGAATTTTAGGAGAGGAAAAACTCTCTGAAAGGATTTATATTTTCGATTATCATTAACATAATTAGTGCGAATATTAGACTGACTGAAAATTGATTTCCTATAAATAATATGTCCAGGTTTTCCAATGAGTATCTCTCAACCTGAAGTTATAGATTTTAATCTGGATTGGTAACCTGATCACGGCAATCAAGGGTAATAAAAATGTTTTAAAATTCTGAAGGCACTGAATTCGACGGAATCCATTGTGGGTCTTTTACTCGTACAGCAGAAATTTCTCTCTGATTAGAAGAAATTCGGATACATCTTTCTCCCAAGTTCTAAAGAGCGAAGATGGATCGTTTTTGAGAGAGAAGTTTTTTTTCAATTCATCTGATCCGTATAGCAGATCGATAAAATCGGTACTCATAAATTCAAACTGGTCAGGATATTTTTCTTTAATAATTGAGATCACCATGACAGCCGTTTGAAGCGGTAAAAAGGATTCACGGTCGGTGATGGTTATTCTACATCCTCCGCAAGGCTGATCTAAATATTTCGCCCATTTTGCCTTCCCGGGGATACTTTCCGGTGTAAAATCCACGGATGAAAACCGCACACCCGGTAGACTTAACTGGTTGAGAATCGACGTCAGACTGTCACCGTCCATCCAGGGTGCACCAAATTGTTTGAATGGATCATGCGTCCCCCGTCCTTCCGAAATATTCGTCCCTTCCAAAAGACATAAGCCGTTATAGATCAGAGCCGTCGTATCATCCGGGATATTAGGTGACGGTGGAATCCAGGATAAATTCGTCTCATCAAACCACTGAGGTCGATACCAATTTTCCATGGGTATAACAGTGAGATCACATTGCGCACCATTTCTTATCCATCCAGATTCGTTGATCATTTTGGCCAACTCACCAATAGTCATTCCATGTCGTGTTGGGATGGGGTGCATCCCTACAAACGATCGAAAATTCGTTAACAGAATCGGTCCCTCAACCACTGAACCTCCAATGGGATTTGGTCTGTCCAATACAATCACAGGAATATTCGATACAGCAGCGGCCTCCATTACATAGGTAAGTGTGCTCAAATATGTGTAATACCGAGAGCCTACATCCGCCATGTCAAAAACCAGAACATCTACATCGTCTAATTCTTCAGCTGATGGTTTTTTGTGATTACCATACAGACTGATCACAGGGATATTCAGAGCGGATAGGGTATCATCAGCGACTGATTCACCGGCTTCACTGGTGCCCATAAATCCATGTTCAGGTGTGAATATTTTGGTAATGTGGATTGAATCTGTCTGATTCAGTAAATCAAGTATTGGTACACCTTTACGGTTTATACTGGTTCGATTAATAACCAACCCAATTGAAAGGTTTTTCAATTGATAAAATTCTTCTCGTTCCAGCACATCGAGTCCTGTCAAAGTGAATTCAGGTGTAATAGTTGGAGGTTCAGGTAATGGTTCAGGTTTTGGAACTGTTGAACAGGCGTGCATTACCAGTATTCCGATTATACACCAAAAAAGATGTATTGATTTAATTCGTTCGGGATAGATCATTTTTGATGAAGCACTTGATAATTTTTTGAATAAATATAACGACGGTCAAATTCGTGAGTACAGAAATTGCAATGTACCATGTCCACGCAATACCAACATGTTGTAATAGAAATACCACAGCAATACTACCAAATAATCCGGTAAAAATTGCAACGCGATGAATAATCCAGGGTAATTTTTCGAGTATGAACAAACTGAGTAATGCACCATATGTAAATGATGCTATTTTCAGTCCGACGACTACAACCTGATCGTTTGATTCATCAAATAATAGCGCTACTGTCATCAGTACGCCTGCCCAAAATAGACTGACAATTTTAGAAAATTTCAACGTAGCACGTGATTTAAACCAATCCATCACTGTCGATGATGCCAACGCATTCATTGATGAGCTAAGGGTAGACATTGCAGCAGATAGAACGCCCGCCAAAAGAATTCCTCTCAATCCTACAGGAAGATAATTCACAATGAAGGTGGAGAACTCCCGGTCCTTTTCCAATACCGCACCATCCATAAAATGAAATAATAGCGTGCCCGCCAAAAGAAACAGAGTAAACTGTATGAAAACAAATATCCCGCTCCCAACCATTGCTTTCTTCGCATGAGATAGATTCTTGCATCCCAGCACTCGTTGAACCATTAGATAATCCGCACCATGGGACCCAAATGATAACAACGCTCCACCGATGAATGCGCTGAAAAAATTGAGTGGTGTGAAAAAGATATTCCCATCGAATCGAAAAATGTTCAATCTACCAGTGTCCAATGCATTTGACAGGAATGAAATAGATGATTTGTCCACGGTCATCACTATAAATAGAATTGAAATGATCGCACCAGAAAGATAGAGAATGAACTGAAAGCTGTCTATCCACACGACTGCCCGTATCCCTCCTGAAAACGTATAGATAAGTGTCACCACACCGATGACTAGCACCGACGCAGTAATAGACCACCCGGTAATTACCTGAACAATGGCTGCGGTTGCCAAAAACCGGACACCATCTGCAAGCACACGGGTAATCAGGAACAACAATGATGCAGACCGCTGAATTACAAGTCCGAATTTTTCATTCAGTGTTTCATAAATTGAAGTAACCCCGGATCGATAATATCCCGGAAGTAAAAACCGGGCAACCAAAATTCTGCCCAGTATGTACCCCATCGCCAGTTGCAGAAATGACCAATCTCCACGATAAGCAAGTCCGGGAACACTGATAAACGTGAGGACTGATGTTTCTGTAGCAACGATGGAAAACATAGACATCCACCAGGGAAGTTTACGATCTGCAAGGAAGTAGTCGTCTGTTGATCGATTATATTTCCGCTGCATCAGACCAAAAATTACCGTGGCTGTTAGAAAAATAATGATGATAAGGGTATCAATAAATGACATGGTTCTCTCTGTTAATCGGTTATGAGTGCCTTCATCACTTCGGTATGGAATCTCCTGCGTACCTCATAAATCCCGCCTCTGTCTCGTGTGGGATGTACCCGGTTTGTGAGCATCACGACGACAATTTTTCGGTCGGGATCAACCCAAAGAGACGTACCTGTAAACCCCAAATGACCGTATGAACTATCAGAAAACATATCTCCGGCAGAACTGTGGCCATTTCTTGATGGTGTGTCCCACCCAATCGCTCGATCTGATCCAGCAGGTAAGTCCTGTCGTCGGGTGTACTGGTTGATCATCCAACTTTCAAAATATCGTCGTCCCAGAAACGTTCCACCATTGACCATCATCTGTGCGTAGTTGGCAATATCCATTGCAGTTGAAAAGACTCCTGCATGAGGTGCTACACCACCCATGAGATACGTATTTTCATCATGCACCACCCCTTGAATCAGGGTATGCCGATAAACGGAATCGTACTCCGTGGGAGCGATCTTCGGTTTCAGTGATGCAGCTGGCAGATAACCGGTATGATCCATATTAAATGGTTTAAAAACCCAACTCCTTGCCATGCTGTCCAGGCTGCGTTTTCCGACTTTTTCAAGGATTTTTCCCATGAGGATCATTCCAAGGTCGCTGTACTGGTATTGACTTCCCGGCGTAAAATCCAATGAAGTGGAAAGGATATCCACTATCACATCATCAGAATTTGAAAATCCATCCATCTGATAGTAGGTCTTAAAAGGAGGCAAACCTGATGAATGTGTCATCAAATGTCGGAGTGTGACGCTCTCCTTGCCACCACCCGTAAATTCCGGGAAATATTGATCCACCGTATGGTCCAACCCAATAAGGTATTTGGATGATAATTTCATCGTGATAGGTGTGGTCACCAATACCTTTGTTAAAGATGCCACATCGTATCGGGTCTGATCCGTGACTTCTGGAGAATCGGAGTCATAAGTCAAATGTCCAAATGAACGGTTGGCAATCAGTTTACCATCCTGTGCGATGAAAATCTGTGCGCCAGGGAAAATTCGCTCATCGATAGCGCTATCCAAAACCGCCCATGCTGCAGATAGATCGATATCAGTAACGGACAAATCAAATACGCGGGTCCTTTTCGGGATCGATATTCCGTGCCCTGCAGGATATTTTTCGCTGAGGGTTACAGGTAACTGACCATTCACATCAATCCTGCCCAACACCGCATCTGCTGCTGCAGAAAGGGAAACTGACCCATAACCGTATGCGCAAATGTATGTATTTAAAATGTCATATCTGGGAAGGTATGGACTTCCAAAACTGATGGTGATAAATGGAATATTTGCATCATTTAATTTTTTAAGTAAAAGATCATGACTGCTGTCAATAGTTGAGTTATCCTTCCCCATATGAATCCTCACTAACAAAGTGACAATCACCTGATCCATGTTTTCTAAGGTATTCACGATCTCACTTATCCGGTTGTCAGACAGGACTTCGGTGACGAGAATATTTGTTACGTTGCCGTGAGTAGACGAAATATCATTTAGAAACACGGATAATTTATCCTGTACCTTGTCATCGGTGGATAATACCAGATGTCCGAGTTTGAAAATCTTCTCCGGTTTCAACGGCAATTGTCCGTTATCTTTTACCACCGTGATGGACTCGCGTGCGATCCGTTTGGCTGTATTTTTATGATCAGATTTTCCGATCATTTTCTGGGCATCTTCCCAGTTCGATGATCCTGATTCAGAGAATAATCCAAGTTCGGTTTTTGCACCCCATATTCTGGCTACCGATTCATCAATTCTGGCCTCGCTAATTCTCCCAGACAAAACTGCCTGTTCAATGGCATCGATAGTCTGCCCCACGTCCATTGGGAGCAACAGGATATCCACCCCCGCTTCCACCGACCGTACGGCCGATTCACCTGCCCACGCGGATTTAGTGAGACCCGCCATTTCCATTCCATCGGTGACAATCAATCCGTCAAATCCCCACTCATCTCTCAAAATCCCGGAAGTGATCTTATAGGAATGGGTTGCCGGGAGATAACCGTCAATGCCAGGTAGAGCCATATGTCCAATCATGATCATTTTTATACCGTCTTTCACCGCTTGATGAAAGGGATAAAGTTCCATTTTATCAAGTGATTTCCGATCACCGGATATGACCGGCAGACGACTATGGCTGTCAGTAGCAGTATTGCCATGCCCTGGGAAATGTTTGGCGCATGCGATCATTCCTTCGCTTTGCAGTCCTTTAATAAACTGATTTCCATATTGGGTAACCAATTCTGGATCGTCGCCATAGGAACGGAAATTGATTATTGGGTTTCGGGGATTGTTATTCACGTCCATCACTGGAGAAAAGGAGATATGAACACCCAGTGTAGTTGCCTCTTTAGCGGTGATCACGCCCTGCTGAAATGCGTTCTCTGGGTTATCGGTCGCGGCTACAGCCATATTTGGTGGAAAAAGTGTGGCATCATCCATCCATTGACCGGTACCACGCTCATAATCCGCTGCTACCAATAATGGAATCGATGACCATTCCTGGAATGTTTTGATATTTTGGAACGTCCCGTTTACACTGCCCCCAAAGGTGATCACCCCTCCAATTCCCACATTTTGGAAATACCATTTAAAATCTTTCCACTGCCAGGTATCTGAATTGTAAAAATCACCACGGATTCGGACCATGATCATTTGAGCGATTTTTTGCCGCAAAGATAATTTCTGCCAGTCCATTTCACCACTTCCAACATTTTCGTCGAGAGACTGAATGACCAACTCAGTTTCAATATTCAAAGACGATGCGGCATTAAGAGAATCCTGTTTAGTGGCTTGAACGGAATCTGTCTGTGCAGGAGCTTGGCATAAAATAAGTGAAAAGGATAAGGAAATGATCAGCGCGTAGAATAATTTCAATTCTGATTCTCCGTATATTTTTTTTCAATCCGCCCGGAAATGGAGACCAACAATTCATAAGGGATTTTTCCAAGGGATGCAGCAACAGCCTCTACTTTCATCTTCGGATGGTTACCTCCCCACAAATTCACCATATCGCCTGGCTGGATATCTGAACCAGTCACATCAATGGTAAGCATGTCCATAGAAACTTTGCCAATAAAAGGAAATAGCTGTCCTTTACACAGACCAAATCCACTGTCTGATGATTGGACGGAGATACCATCTGCATAGCCTGCCTGAACAATTGCGATGGTTTTGTTCTGTTTGAGAATTTCAGTGCGGTTATATCCAATTGAATCACCTTTTTTCAGATGCTTAACCAAAGATACTGGTGCATTTAATGACATCACCGGTTTTAGCACGGACTGATGTGGTTTGCTTGTTGTGGCTCCAAACAGAGCAATACCGGGCCGAACCAAATTAAAATGCGATTCTGGATATTTCAACGCGGCAGCGCTATTTGCAAGATGAAGAAATTTTATCCCTCCAATCTTGGACTGAATTTTTTTCGTGGTTAATTTGAACAGTTCTAATTGTCTATAAAAATAGTCACCGTTTTCTTCTTCTGAAGTGGATAGATGTGACCACAATCCTTCAAGCTTGACGTATGGAATTTTTGTTAAAGCTATCGCAAGTTTCATGGATTCTTCAACGGGGATGCCCAATCTGCCCATCCCAGTGTCAATTTTTAAATGAACTACAATGGGAGCGGTTCTCTTTTTCGATGCCCATTCAAGTAGGGAGATATCCTCAAATGAGTTGACGGTATACCAGATATTATACTGATGTTTTATTTCCAGTACTTCTTTATGTAAACGTCCTAAATGCAGTATTGGCTTTGTTATTGCCCCGCTTATCAATTGTTCTAGCTCTGAAATAACGGCGACACAAAATCCATCAATCCCCATTTTTTCTAAAGACTTTGCTATTGGAATCAATCCATGTCCATAAGCGTCCGCCTTAACTACTGCAAATATCCGGGCGTCTCCAGTCCTTTCCCGGATGACTCCATAATTATATCTCAAATTTTCTAAGTTGATATCAGCTGATGGAACGATCCGCACGTAATTGCTCCGTGATGGAAATCAAAGAAACCGGGATTTTACGGAATTTACTTGCTAAAATTCCAGCGCCATATGCAGGGGATAATTCAGAAAACACCCAGCCCAAATGAGGAATATCAAACCGTAACGCATCTCGCAGTCCATTGCGATAAAGAGGATTATTTAATACACTACCATTACCTGCGATGATAAAGGGATTGGTTTTGGTATTTACATTCATTTCTGCGGCCAGTTCAATTATGAGTTCGGCAACACTCATTGTAGCTTCCTGAATAATTCCAAGAGCAACGTCATTTCCATCGTCCGCTAATTGACAAATGGGTAGGCATAAAGATGCAATTTTAGATACAGATTTGGTAGATTTCATCGCTGATTCCACCGCATCAGAGAAGTCGTCACCATCAAAGTGACCGGTTATAAGTGTGGAGATGGCCATCAAATCCGGTTCTGAATGGATGGTATTATCGCTCAAAGCCACTTTTAGCATGGCTTCTTTCCCCATCCAGAAACCACTCCCACTATCTACATCGTGTCCCAGCCCACCGGTTCTGATGATTTCTCCGTTATCATTTCTCGCCATACAAATCACACCGGTACCGATGGAAACCAGAATCCCTTTTCCGATGGGACAACTGATCTCATATGCAGCTTCTGCATCCGACATAATGATCGCACGATTGGATATCTGCATGCCATCCAATTCTTTAAAAACTTTATCTCTGCCATCCTCATTGCTAGCTCCTGCCAATCCTAATCCGATGGCGTCAATTTCGGTTAGCTCCAGATTGTGTTTTGTGCATAAAGCGTTAATCGCTTTTGATATCCGCCCAGGGGCTTTATCAAAATTAACCGTAAGGCTGCTCCCCTTGAATGATATTTGATCAATGGTTTTTCCATTATCATCAAAAAGGATCGCTTTGCTATGAGATGCACCGCCGTCAATTCCGATGATCAGTTTTGGTCGTATTGAGTTCTTCAATTTATTTGCGTATCCAATGTTGAATCATTGCACCATTAAGAATAAATAGACACGCTGAAAGGACCAATGTTAGCACTGCTCCTGAAAACATGACCTCTGAGTATAAAATGAGATGTTGCACAGCACTGATCTCCATGACAATCGGAACGATCATAAACATACTCTGCAAGGAATGCGGGAAATAGGTTAAAGGAATAAAGCTGCCTGAACATGACAAAAATGCAATGATGATCACCATATTTACCAGCATTGCAGAAAACAATCTTCTCACCCACGAACCAACAAATGTCCCTAATACGGCTCCAAAAACCACAGAAGGAAAAATCAGAACCAATAAGGTCGCCCATTTGATCACCGAATAGAGTTCTCCATTGATAATTCCAATTAATAAAAGGGAAACGATCAACTGCACCGAGCCAATGAGGATACTCCATACCGTCTGACCGGTCAACCATGTCCAGCATGATACAGGGGCTTTCAGGTAGATAGTTAATAATCCACTTGTCTGCCGAAGGTGATGCATCGCAATAAAAGCAGTCAGATAGGACATAAGAAATCCAGAGGAAACCCAAATACCGGGCGCTGCCCAATGCAGATAATTTAATTGATTAACGTTTGCAATTACTTTATAGAGGGATAATCCAAACACCATATACAAAATGATGGGTAACAGCACTAAAAAAATGAACCAAGATAATAAATGTCGTCGAAGTCCGTACCATTGTCGCTTAATAATAACAATAACAGCACTCATTCAAGACCTCCGTCGGTGAGACCGGTAAACAGATCTCGTAATTGGCACATTGAAGTATCGATGTCCTGTAACCCGTATTTGAGAGCGATTTGAAGAACATTGAAGAATTGTTGCCTTTCACGTGAATAAAATTCCAGATCCTTACCATTGAGCGATGGACGAACCACCTTGGGAAAATCTTTCAGCTCATCCATCAATTTATCAGGAGGAGTTTCCAGGAATGTCAAATGGTAACGGGTAAGACCGTGCGTCGTTTCAATAAGCCTGTCCAAAGTACCATTCATCTTAATATTTCCATGGTGCAGGATGGCGATTCGATCCGAAAATCGTTCAGCTTCTTCGAAATTTTGGGTCACAAAAAGAATCGTTTTCTTATTGCGATAACCATCCAGTATCTTCCAGATTGTCGCTCGGCTTACAGGATCCAAACCCGTTGTAGGTTCATCAAGCAGGATCACCTCTGGGTCGTGAATTAATGCCCGGGCAAAACAAATTTTCCGCTGTGTTCCAAATGACAACGTTTGTGGCATTTCCATTAGTACAGATTTGAAATGTAATTTTTCTGACCATAGAATGGCTTTTTGTTTTGCCATTTGTGATGATAGACCGTGTAGTTGGGCATATACTGTCAGATTTTCAAAAATATTCAGTTCCTCGTCCAAATTACTGATTTGAGGAAGATATCCTGTAATTGATCGTGTTTCCTTCCATCGGGTTTCGATATCCTTACCGTGGATGTACGCTGTCCCTGCGTTACGTTCAATTAGTCCTACGAGAATTTTGAGCAATGTGGATTTCCCCGAACCGCTCTCACCGATAATGACAAAAGTCGTTCCTTTTTCCACGCCAAAAGACAAATCAGCAAGAACAATATTGGATTTGTATTTTTTAGCAACCGCTTTAAGTGTAATTGATGCTTCCATTGATTCTTTATAAAAATATTTTAATGAGCGTCATACCAAGTTTCACCGATCCCTGCCGTCACTTTTAATGGTACTTTCAACTGAACGGCATTTTCCATTTCATTTACTACCATTTCGGACATGATCTCCAATTCATCCTCTGGGACTTCAAATAATAGTTCGTCATGAACCTGAAGAATCATTTTACTTTTCAAATTTTGTGAGATCAGTTTATCATGGATTCTGCACATGGCGATCTTTATGATCTCTGCTGCCGTCCCCTGGATGGGCATATTGATGGCGGCACGTTCCTCTGCCTGAACCAACTGAACCCGTTCAGAGGTGAGATTTTTGGTATATCGTTTTCGTCCAAACAATGTTTCCACATATCCGGTTTGACGAGCTGTTTCGAGTAATTCGTCGATGAATTTTTGAATGCCGGGGTATGTTGCAAAGTACGATGAGATTAATGTCTTGGCATCAATCATCGATATGTTTAATTCCTGTGACATCCGATAGGGTCCTGCGCCATACATGATACCAAAATTCACAACTTTAGCTTGTCTCCGTTGATCTTCAGTGATAGCATCGAGTGGAACACCGAAAACGGTAGATGCTGTCCGGGCATGAATATCTTCATCGTTTTGGAATGCATCAATCAATTGAGGTTCGCCGCAAAAATGAGCCATCACTCGCAATTCGATCTGGGAATAGTCTGCGGATAGTATTTTCCACGTTGGATCTGATGCACGAAATGCTTTTCGAACTTCCTTCCCTAACTCCGTACGGATGGGGATATTTTGAAAATTCGGTCGTGTGGAGGACAATCTTCCAGTGGCGGCAATGGTCTGGTTCAACGACGTATGGACTCTCCCGGTAGCTGGGTTTACGTATCCAGGAAATGCATCCGTATAAGTAGATACTAATTTTTTCAAATGTCGGTAATCTAAAATCAATCCGGGTAATGGATGGTGATGCTTCAATACTTCCAGCACATTCACATCAGTACTGCGCTTACGAACCGTTTTTAAATTAAGCTGATCAAATAATATTTCAGCTAATTGTTGAGTGGAATTAATATTGAATTCGTTATCAGCCATCTGATATATCCGACTCTCAAGGTCTTTGATGTCTCCATTAATCCGAAGTGAAAGTTCCTCCAGAAAATTCAAATCAAGATAAACTCCATTTCTTTCAATCTGGATGAGAACAGGGATTAACGGCATTTCAATTGTTTTAAATACGTTGAATAAATCTTTTTCCTGCAAGTTATCGGTAAATACCTGCATCAGTTGAAATGCCACATCTGCATCTTCAACCGCATAAAATGAAATTTCCTTTAACGGAACATCAGCCATCGAAATCTGATTTTTCCCATTACCAATCAAATCTGTAATAGGTACCATTCGGTATTTGAGGAATTCAAGAGACAGATAATCAATTTTAAATCGACTGGATTCAGGGTGGATGAGATGTGCTGCTACCATTGTGTCAAATTCAATACCATTCAGTTCGATGCCATATCTCGAAAGGACTAACGCATCATATTTTATGTTCTGACCGCAGAATTTTACCTGATTGTCTTCGAACATTGGTCGAAGTTCCTGAAGGATCAAATTTAGAGAAAATTCATCGAATAAAGATTGATTTTCCTTTTCTGGATATTCTACCGGGATGTACCAACCGGTGTGTGCTTTCGTGGAAAATGACATGCCGACAATGGATGCTTCCAGAGCATTTTTGGATGTAGTTTCAAGATCGAATGAAATAATGGGTGCTTTGGTCAAATCAGCGATTAATTGTCGCACACCGATAATTGTGGTAACCGTCTTGTACGATTTAGGGATGTCATCAATTTTCGTTTCTTCCTGAACGGTCACTGATTCAATTTGAGGAATTAAAGAACGCAACTCCCAATCCATACACAAATCAATCAGCTTGGGTACATCCATGGGTTGGCGTTTCAATTCATTTACGTGAAGTTCAACTGGGACTTGAAGTTCAATCGTTGCCAGCTCTTTCGACAGGTGCAATAGGTCTTTTGAGTTTATCAATCCATTATGCATGCGCTTATTTGCGATATTATCTACGTTTTTCAATATTTCATCAAGAGTACCATATTCATTCAATAACTTGGCAGCCCCTACCTTCCCTATGCCATCAACACCGGGAATATTGTCTGAAGAATCTCCAAGGAGTGTTAAAAAATCAACAATTTGTTCTGGTTCAACCCCCCATTTATTTTTAACGCCAGAGCGATCATAAATGGTAATCGGGGCAAATCTTGATGCGGGAGTATAAATAAAGGTAGTTTCTGTCACCAATTGCATCATGTCTTTGTCGCTCGTGACAATATGGGTAGTATATCCCACATGATCTGCTTGTTTGGCAAGCGTTCCCAAAATATCATCCGCTTCGTAACCGGGCATAGCGATGACTGGAATGTTCGTAGCTCTGATGATTTCATAAAGAGGCTCGATCTGTTCGATCAGTTCTTCGGGCATCCGTTCACGTGTGGCTTTATAGTCAGTGTACAATTTATGCCTAAAAGTAGGTTCTTTACTGTCCATCACGACGGCAAGATAGTCAGGGTTTTTATCCCGGATAAGTTTGAATAACATATTCATAAACCCGAAGATCGCTGACGTATGACGACCATCCTTGGTGATCATAGGGTTTTTAATCATCGCAAAATGAGAGCGGTACACCTGGGCCATACCATCAATTAAAAATAGACTCTGATTTGTTTTATTTGGCATATTTAAATGGGATTTTATTAAGAATTCTCTTCATACAAAGAGAGAAATTTACTTCTGATATTGAGGGAGTTTCCATAACGAAAAATATAATTATTCAGTGAGCGGAAAAGGAGAATGCCACGGGATTCAAATGTGCAAGTAGGTATGAATATGAAACAGGGAGCCCGAAAGCTCCCTGAATGTGTATAAGTTTTGAAAGTTGTTCTATGGTTTACTTCACCAGCATCACCTTTTGGGTTTGGGTGAAGTCGTCTGATGTCATCTTAACGAAATAGGCGCCTGATGCATAAGATGTAGCATCCCATTTAACAGAATGGTATCCCGCATTCTCGACTGCATTAACCAGTTGAGTTACTTCTCTACCCATCATGTCGTAGATTATGATCTTCACATCACCGGTTTCAGGAAGATCATATTTGATGGTAGTCACCGGATTGAAGGGATTGGGAAAAGCGGAATGTAATGCATAGTTTTCAGGAATACCCAGTAATGTATTTGTCCCGTCTTCAACTAATCGGACAAATTCTTCAATCTCGACACTATGAGATTCAAGATAAGTACTTCCATCCGCAGTAACAAGTAATTCAGATACTGATCCAGCAGATGGGTCGAAATTATTGCGAGATAGTCCCACGTAGATAAGACCTATTTCAAGAATTTTTCCATTCCCAATTGGGTAACTTTCACCATTCATACCGTATGAAAGAAATTTTACAACTGTACTATCGGCTGAAATTGAACAAGGAAGTGTCATGCCAGCATTAGTAGTATAGTCTCCTGGTGTAGCGTTGACTGCCTTATATCCTTGGTTAATGTCAATTTGCATTTGCATACCTGCAACTTCAACATCTGTTAACATTAATACATCCATGACGTAAGGAGGATTTCCTCCCTGTTTAATTATTTTGGTGACAACGGTCACTCCATTTGGTCCACCACTAGGTAAATCTTCTGATAAGATTATCATTACAAGTGTTACAATGTCAAGAACATCTATCGTCCCACTTTGGTTCAGATCGGCATTTTGAAATTGATAATCTGTCAATGTGCCTGTACCAAGAATAAATTGAACCATTGCAACCACATCTAATACGTCGATGTATTCATCCATGTTTACATCACCACTTGCTAAAAATTGGGGGAAATAAAATGCACCCATATCTGCGATAGTATCATCGAGATCAATTATTGAATCAGGATTACCTGTGTCTATGCAAGGGCTATTCCACTCAAGTGTATATTGGAAATTAGACGGATCAGTGAATAATGGATTAGAGTCAATAACTCCAATATTCCCCATCACAGAACCACCACCAGGATTACCAATACTTTCTATCCCACCACCTAATAACGAATAATTTAAATTTAGAGAAGAATTTGTCATACCAAATACAATTTCATTTTGACCATATTGACTATTACCGAAGATAATTGTATTTAAAAGATTAATATCTGATCCGTCTTTAATATAAATTCCAGCTCCATCTGGGCTGTTATTATTAGTAATGGTTACTTTTTCTATGCCCGCTTGGCAATGATTTGTATATATACCACCACCATCATCCGTGGCATCATTTTCTGCTATTATAGTATTAGTTGCTATTATTTCAGAGTTGCCCCGGCAATATATTCCACCACCATCATCACCTGCTGTATTGTTTTTGACTACAACATTGTTCAATGTAATCGTTGAATTTGATGCTAGGTAGATACCTCCACCGTCACGATCTACAATATTATTAGTAATAACTGTGTTTTCAATAGTTGGTTTTGCATCATATTCACAATAAATACCACCTCCATAGTCTGGGTAAGTATTATTTTCAATTACAAGGTTTTTTAGAATTGGATTTGAGTTATTTAAACAAGAAATTCCACCGCCATAATAATAATAGTTACCACCTGCTGGGTTTAAATAATTCCCTCGCCCACCAGTTAATGTTAATCCTGCGAGGTATTGTTCTGCACCTTGAGTTGAAAAGGTCACTACACTTCCTGATAAACCAGTCCCATTGATTATTGTATTTTCGATATGACTAGGATTCTGGTCCACTAGAAATTGTGAACCGAGGTAAACATTTTTATCATTAAATTCAATAGTTTCGTTGTACGATCCAGGTTCAAGTATTATAACTTTTCTCAAATCAGTATAATTTATTGCTTCCTGAATTGTGGAGTAATCAGTTGGAATAAATGCTGGCTGTGCGATCTGATAATTAGCCGTTACACTTGCTCCAGGATCTTTGAATACTACATCGGTAATGTTGTTTACTGTAGGCTGATCTTCACCATTTCCAAAATCTGCACCATTGGCTGCTGACCAATTGGTAAATTCATAAATATCGCCTTCTGGTGAAGTGTAAAAATTGGGTGCTTTAAGTTGATAAATGGGATAATCCTCATAAAAATATTCATTCTGGTCAAGAAACACTTGAACATTTCCTGAACCATCGTCCTGTTCACTCAGTGGTCTAAACTGATCGGGTTGAATCCATTCCGAAGGGTTCAATAGATACCAGGGATCGTGAAATTGGAGAGAAACGGGAGCGGAAGTGGTGATGGCGATTTGATCCTGCGAATCATACCAGGCAGTGATTTCTGACCAGCCTTCCATCTGGAAATTTTCCCATTTCAGTTTGAATATTGTCGGATCGTCCCACATGATATGTGCCTCTGCGCCAGTTATATTGTTATGTGTTATCGCGGAATAATTATCATCCAGTTTTACTAATACGGAAGTACCGGATACTTGGTTTTCCTGGTTCAGTACGGGTCTGTCATTATTGATCAAACTTAATGTTCCATCAAGATTGCTTATGGGATTCCCTAATTGTCTATTGGCAACAACAAGAAAATATGGTATAGATAAATAGATAACGATTTTATCATTAGTAACGTATAGATCCGGGTCGGTTGTGACATATAAATTTGTCACATCGGGGAATAAATTTGCATAAGGTCCTATCTGAATGTCCCTCAGTGGAATATCAAGATTTTCAAGAATCAATATCAATTTAAGACCGATTAAGGCTGGCAGAAGATCAGCCCATCCGGAGACGTTATCTATATTAGCAACCAGATCATTAAAAGAGAGTGAAAATCCTGCGCCCTCTGAACTTTGAACTAATGAAATATTTCCTGTGATTAAACCATTAAATGTTGCTCCAGCATCTAACGGTACTATTTGAATTACAGTTCCACTACCTTTTGCACTAACTGAAAAAGATAATGCAAAATTATTAGCATTAGTCTCTTCGTCAAGTAAATCTATTGATATGCTTGTGATGTCAGCAGTCCATATATATTGCACAGGACCGTCTACGTCATAGCCTCCTGAATGAAATATTTTTGAATGCTTTAACATATCAATTGTACTTTGAAGACTTGTTTCATCGATCACCAATCCAACTGATTCTTGAGAAAATATGTAAGATAAAGCTACTATTAGTAATAAAATGTTTAAGGTTCGTTTTAATATTTTCATTTTGTTCTCCTGTTTTTAAAATAATGCTTGATCAGTGGCCATCACTGCCCAGCCATTCGTTGGGAATTCAAGGAAATACAGATGGAACTCAGCCCGGCCTAATAATCCATTTTCATTCTCAAAATAAGCAACAATATAAATTATATTGTTCGTAGAAATATTCCCCGGTCCATAAACGTTGCCCACTGCAGAATAAATATAATCAGTCCCTTCTGATTGTGGTATATTCATATCATATTCATTTTCATACATTTCTGCACCCAATAAAATGTATGATCTTAACCTGGTAACAGTCATTTCAGCATTTGCATAGAACTTATACTGGAACTGATTGCTATTTACTTTACGGACCTTGCACCGCACCCAGGGCACCGAAGCTTCAAAATTAAAAACCAGATTTATTCTTACTTTATCATCAAGATATTCAAAGAACGAAATCCCAAAATTTTGAATATCAATATCATAGTATGTCGGTAGCTGCTCATTCAACAAATCGATTAAGGCATTGGGATACGCCAGAAGATCAAGAGCTTCAAATTCATTTATCAATAAATCTTTGATCCATTGAGGGATATTTTCAGTATTCTGAATTATATTCGGGACATTTTCCAGATCAGCTATAATTCCCTGAATTGATATATCAACCGTATTGAAGCTTATTGGGAATGTATAGTCATAAGTAAAAGTGATGATCTGTCCCGCTGATTCATATTCAATAGTCACACCGATTGTGGCAGTAGCCAAGCCCTGAGTAAAGGTGACATGCGGGGTATTTATTTCACCACTGATAAAATCCCCTATGCTCGCCTGAATTGGATGTGGAAACAGTTGCGTTTCTATGCAAGCATTCACAGCTTCTTCAGTGATATCTATGTGCATATTGACATCGAATTCTTGCGGATCTGCAAGTAGAAACGTAGCCAATAATGCTATTAGAAGTAGTTTATTGTTTTTCATTTTCTTCCTTTCGTGTTTGTTTATTGTCTCATGCAGATCAACAGTTTTAATTTTAAAGAGGAAAATACCTATCTTGCTGTTGGTTTGCTTACCACATGATAACGAGTATTCCGTCAGCATGTGGTTTTTCCGTCTTGTCCCGGTGGTAATTGCCAGAAAACTCTCACCATCGGGACCCCTTCTTTATCAATTATAACAATTGATAAAATTTTATTATAGTTAACCTACCGGTACCCTCTTCCCACAATCGCATGCCCACCTCCGCAGCAATACCCAACAACTACAGCAAAATTGTCTTTAAAATCAGCACCTTTTGCATAAATATTACCATCTCCGTAATAATTAAGTATTGTAAAATCACTGTACCATCCCACACCATTATAATGCAGAAATGCAAACCATAAGCCAACCAGCAAAATGTCATTTTCGCTGTTTGACAAGCTTTCTGTAAAACTGAAATAAGAAAAATAATCCAAATCACTGTATTGTAATGAAAAAACTTTTGTGTGATAATTATATTTTACCAAACCGGCTCTTGTAGCAAAATTTGCAGTATCAGAGATTAAGTCAACTGTCTGAATTTTTCCATAGTTACCGTTTTGTGGAACGAAGTTATTTGAACTAGATATTATATTCCAATTACTATGATCTAGCTCTAGGGCTACACTTTCACCTGAATAATCCCACCCCACCGTAAACACATGCTCCCCGTCCTGTGTTCCGTTAACATCCTTTAATTTCACATTGGTTCCACTTTCCATTTGTACGAAATCCGTTCCGTCATAATGAACAATGGCACCTTGTAATCCCACAAAATACATGTCGGAAGATGAGGTGCCCCAAAGGTGATTTACACTGACATGAATACCCATATTTTGTAAATGATACAGAGTCCACTCATTTCCATCCCAATGAATTGGAGAACTAGTATCTGTCACCCAAATATCATTTTCGGAAAAAGAAAAAATACTATACAAATTAAGAGTATTACTCATAATGCCAATTAATTCCCATTCGCTTCCATCCCAGTGTGCAGCGTTGTATTCTCCCTCATCCGTCTCGATATTTCCTACCACCCAGATATTGTTCTCATCAACGATTGCCACATCATTCAGGTAACTACCATAGATACCCAACGTGTCAATCTCCCAAACAAAATCATGACTTGTAGTATCCATGCAACAGATTGTATTATCATAATCACATTGGTGATACCCAACGTTGCAGTCTGCTGGTTGAGGTGTTGTTGAGGTTTTGCAGGTTGAGGAGCCTATTAACATCACAATGATGCTTAAATAAAAAACAACTCGGTTTTTATATTCTTCTACCATTTTAATATAACAACAAATGGTGTGATTTTATAATTTGTGTAATCATAGTTAGTACAAAATTAAGGTTATTTATTTTCATATGCAATAATATTATTCCTTTAGCGAAATAATATTTGTTGATCTTTCGAAATAGACTTGTAACAGGTACCTAGTGAATAGAAGATAGTGGTTCATTTTGTGAACATATAAATTGCCACGTAGAGAATAGAAATTTTTAATAAAAACTTTTAATAAATTCCCAAAAAATATCTCATTAGCCGTTTTTACCCATGAAATTAACTAACAAAAAAAGAAATGATTTTGTAATATCACCCACGAGAGACAAATCTTGGAGACACTCCCGGTGTTCAATAGTAAATTAAAAAATTGCAGAAGGAATAGAAAAGTGATAGAAGTAGAAGAATGGGTATAGAATTGGGAAAATTACTCAGAAACCCAATACCGTCATCTGTGACCCTGTGAATACAAACCTTCGAAACATAACAGATAAAACCAAGCCTGATAATAGTACATTTATCAGGGATATTCCGTTTTTTTACACCGCCTTCGGGGTCATGATGATTTATCTCCAAGAGATGCTTTCATTTGAGGAGATAGATATTTGGAAGGATATTTTTCAATCTTCGCAGATTTCGCAGCATCCTGAATTGCTCGAAGAACATCTCTTCGACTGATCTGTCCAACCAGACGATTTTTTTTATCCACGATGGGAATTCTTCGGAATTTATGATGTAAGAACGTGTCGGCAGCTTGGAAGATATCATCATCCACATGTAATGTTTGTATATTTTTACTCATGTAGTCATTAACCACACCACCAGGCAGTTCATGGAATGAACCATTTGCCATAATTCGAAGACAATCTCGTTCCGACAATACTCCAATAAGATGTCCTGATTCATCCACAACCGGAGCACCAGAGATTTTGTTTTTTAGCAATAGATCAATTGATTCGTAAACATCCATATTGCTGTTGAGTTTGACCAATGATGTGATCATGTAATTTTTAATTTTCGGTACTTGTAATTTTTCCATTTTTCTCTCGTTCCTATAAAAAATAAATATCCTTTAAAATAATAGCGGTTATTACCTGAAAGTAGTTTAATGAAAATATTTCAATGATTAAAAGACAATTCTATTCCGATCCACATTCATCGAATTTTATAAGTATTTCAGTCGGATCCATTTTTCAACATCATCGAATATGTAAATGAACTACCATTTGATATGACAGTAACTGCTCCAGTTTGATCTGTACGAAATATCTGTGTCCCTTGGTTTTCCCACCGATCGATTATTTCTTGAGAAGGATGTCGAAACTTATTGTTCTTCCCAACTGAAATTATTCCGATTTTAGCATCTACCTGATTACAAAATAGATCAGTTGAACTGGTAGTGGATCCATGATGCCCAATTTTGATGATATCCATTTGATTTATCGTTGGAATTTTAGTCACCCACGTTTCACCTTCACTTTCCATATCCCCTACAAATAGTATGGAATTTTCTTCGTGATCTATTCGAAGAACAATTGAAGCATTATTAACATTCCGCGCTGATTTACCGATCCGTTCTGTGGGATAGAGACATGTGAGCGTTAATTTCCCTAATTGATAAATCTCCCCGGGATTGACATATTCAATTGGAATTTGTTTGCTCTTACACAGATCAAGATTACTCGTATTTAATTGTGATTTATAATCTGTAAATGTACTCCATATCGCGTTTACCGGGACAGATTCTAGTATAGCAGAAATACCCCCAATATGATCGGAATGTGGATGGCTCATGATTAACAGATCAATATTCTTGATACCTTCATACGCCAAAAAAGGAAGAATAATCTGCTGCCCCATATCCCTACCAAATCCACCATATCCTGCATCAATCAGAATCGTAATTTGGTCATCTTGTATAATGCACGAGTCACCCTGCCCCACATCCAAAAAGGTAATTTTTACATCATCGCCGGTGAATAATGTGGACCAAATCTGAAAATTCCAGAAAAGGAGAGTTGCCATTGCAGCAATACCGATACTTTTTCTCTCAATAGACCATACCCACAAAACCAGTACGACGAAAATAACGATAACTGTAAGAATACTTAAACCACCCAACGGTAATTTTCTAAAAGGGAGAAGGAATATTATTTCGCTAAACATATTTAACAGCCAAAGGATGCTCCATGCAGCATGTCCAAAGATGGAAGCCAAACCTGAATAGAGAAACGATGATAGAATTGTGAGTATCCCGCTAATCACTGCTACACCAGCCAGAAATACGATGAAAAGATTCGATAAAAATCCCCAAACAGGGAAAAACCTAAAATAAACAGCCACAGGAATAAAAGTACCAATTTGCGCTCCGATTGTGACCATGGTGAGATTTGTCACACCTCGCACTACTTTATTTTTCCTGATCTCTTTCCATTTCGGAAAATGGCTGTCAAGTTGCTGCAATCGTGGATAAGTAAATAATATCCCCCATACAGCTCCGAATGATAGCACAAATCCAGGAGAGAAAAGTTGGAGGGGATCCACAGCCAATATTATTACCGCCGCAGCAGCAATAATATTCCATGTGGAAATGTTTTTTTCTCTCATCTTTCCCCATGAATACATGATTGCCATGAGACTTGCCCTCAGCACACTGGTGGTAAAACCGGTAAGTGCTGCGTAGAATACCAGTCCAGCAAAAATGATCCAGAACTGGCCTTTCCCCCGGATATTCAATCCAGATGCAAGAAAGGAAAGCATCATAAAAATGTATCCCACGTGTAGTCCTGAAACCGCAAGGATGTGGATCACACCAATTTCCTGAAATCTGTCTTTCAATTCTTCGTCGATCCCAGAACGATCGCCTAAAATAAGTCCGGTCATTATCCCGGAAAACGGTGCATCCACAAATGTGTTAATGATCTTTCTCACACTATTCTGGATTTCAAAAAATTGTCGATTGATTGACCATTCACCTTCTACAATTTGTTCGATTTTTCCTTTAGTGAGGATGTAGGATATCCCTTTTTGCTTCAGATATTTCCCATAATCGAATTGACCTGGATTTCTCGGTGGATCTGGAATTACGAGATTTCCATTCACATGTAATGTATCTCCAGGTAAGACCTTACTGTTATCACGATCAGTATAAATAAAAGAAAAGGGATAATCTCCAACGGTGGAAACTTTAAGACGATTGCCCGTTTTAGAAGCCTTCACCCAATCTACAACTCCGGTAAATGATCCTTTAGGATTCGTAATATCTATTGATGGAATTTGGACAGCTGTCCATCTGAACATCATCATACAGATGATGATCAAAGGAAGTACAATGTGATCTAATCGAGTCAACAACAGTAGAAGGAGTACAGATAACATTATCAACGTCATCAATTCTGTGACGTGAAAAGTTTGTGCGAATAGAATACCCACTACCTGTAAAATCAGATATTTAACCAAGGGTGACTCTTTGTTAAACCCGAATAATGCTTTGACAAAATGTGAAATAATAATCGCTATGCCTTGAATTTATATTGAATTTACACAACTATCCACTTATCGAAATATTATAATTTTGTATAGGAATATTTACTTCTGCTTATAATTACAATAAAAACAAATCTATTTGCTGTAAGAATCCATCGCTGATAAATTTGAATCGAATTTTTCATTTCTTTACATCAATTAAAAATAAAAGGAGACGCTATGTCTCGTTCTTTTCTAACATTAATATTATTCGTTAGCTTGATAATTTCTCAGGATCATGCTAGTTTTTATAACGGAGAATTATCTTTTTCTTATAGTGGTGCTATGAACGGTACTTTTTATGCCAATCTGGATAATCCCGATTCATTATCCATCGCATCCAGTGGAGCATTTTGTATTATCAATTCTGATTCAGTATCCAACAGGATCATCATCCCCGCATTTCAACCATCACCGAATTTGTCAAGCGCCATAGACCTTTTTATTCTGTATATGACCAGTGATGGAACGGAGATCGATCCTCAACAATGGGATGTGGTCACACCGGACCCCACGAATCTTGAAAATACTTCCGCAACGATGTTATTTATCCCTGAAGTGGACTCCTCACAGGTCATGGGCATCATTGCACCACTCCTGAATGGTGAAGTAGATTCAACCAATTTTTCTGATTTCCTTTTGGAAACCATTGCTGCTTTGATAACCGATTCCTTCCTCCCACTATCCGGTGAAATCGTTCTGGATGCAATTGATGAATCGGATATGTCAGGCGGATTTTCCGGCACTCTCTTTCAGACTGGGTTCCCCCCTCCCATCGTATTTATAACAAACGGGAGTTTTACGCTTACTGCACCTGCCGGGCAATTGCAGCCATCACCCCCTGTAGATTTTACCATACAATTAGTCGAAAGTGACGCCTATCTTCAATGGAATTTTGCTGGCGTAGATTCATTGCTAAACTTCACAACTGTTCATAAATTGGCATATCTCGATAGCGGAATGATCACCATCAACATTGAAGTCCCATTTCCTGAAACAGAGTTCTTCGATACGGACATCGAGCCGATGATTGATTATGAATATTTTTTAACCGTTACCAATATTTTAGGAATGTCTAGTGAACCTACAGAAACGATTTCGTTTTATTTTGAGACGAACCTTTTAGGTGATTTGAACATGGATGGTGATATCAATGTACTGGATATCGTAACGATGGTGAATTTTGTTCTGGGAGCGGATACGCCTACAGATTATGAAATGTGGGCTGGTGATCTAAATTCAGATGGAAACCTGGATGTTTTAGACATTGTCACCATTGTGAATATTATTTTGGAAGATAGCTAATATTATAGATTCGGGTTCACCCGGAAAATAATCCTCATTCCCTGAACCCGTTGACGATGGGATATCGCCGACCGATCCCAAAAGCTTTCGACGATACGCGGAGACTCGGTGCAGCCTGTCGACGTTTATATTCATTCACTCGAATCATTCCTAAAAGTTCTCGCACCAGCTTTTCATCATATCCTTTACGGACAAGATAATTTAAATGCCGATTATCGCTGATAATTTCATCTACCAAGGGGCTCACAGTATCATAATCAAAAGGGTCTACCTGCTCGGGTTTCAATTCTGCAGAAGGCGCTTTGGTTAATGTCCTATGAGGGATCATCTCCTTCCCCCGGCTTGAATTCACCCATCGGCTGATCTCATAAACCTGTATTTTATTCAGATCGCTGATGACTCCCAGAGCGCCGCACATGTCTCCATACAGGGTGCAATACCCTAAAGCGATTTCTGTTTTATTCCCGGTATTGAGAACAAGTCCATGGATTTTGTTTGCCAATGACATCAGGATATTTCCTCGAATTCTGGCCTGAAGATTTTCTTCCGCCAGGCCGGATTCCGTATTTTTGAACAATGGATCAACGGTTATTAAGAATTGCTCGTTAATATCTGTAATGGGCATCAGATGAAAGGCGATCCCCAAATTCTCTGCCAATCGACGGGCATCTGTTATGCTGTGTTCCGATGAAAATGGAGATGGCATGGATATCCCAATGACATTGTCTGCACCTAATGCATTCACAGCTACGGCACAGGTTAATGCTGAATCGATTCCACCACTCAACCCTAAAATGGCAGTTTTAAAACCGGTTTTAATGAAATAATCTTTTACTCCCAGAGTCAGTGCACTAAAAATCTCTTCTTCACGCGGTATGACTTCAGTCGATGTGGATGGCTTGGATAATTTTGTATCAACCAACAGTTGGTCTGTCTCAAATGGTTTTGCTTTATCCATTAATACACCATCCGGATTGACCGCAAATGAACCACCATCGAATATCAATTCATCCTGTGCACCCACCAGATTACAGTAGAAGAACCATCTTCTTCCCTCAAAGACTTTTTCGCGAACGAGTTTGAGTCGTTCTTCATTTTTCCCCACGCAGTAGGGTGATGCGGAGATATTGATGATTATATCCGATTGCTGCGAGAATAGCTCGGATGATACTTTTTGTGGATATTCCCTGTCCCAGAGGTCTTCACAGATTTCAACACCTATTTTCACAGGCTCACCAGCAATGGTTAGCTGAAAGGTCTCAACAACGTCTGCCGGAGTAAAATATCGATCTTCATCAAACACATCATATGTGGGAAGTAACGTTTTATCCCGATACCCAAGCAGTTTTCCGTTTTGAATGACTGCAGCGGTGTTGAACAGAATTTTTCCTGACCGTCGGACCGTTCCCAAAATCACAACTGCAGAGGATACAGTTTTGATAATTTGGCAAAGTATACTTTCCGTTTGCTGAATAAAATGAGATTCAAGCAGTAAATCGCCTGGTGGATAACCAGTCAATGCAAGCTCTGGAAAAACGATGATATCTGCATCAAGTGATCGTTGTTTGATAACAGAAATGATCAAATCACGATTATATTCTAATGCCCCCACCGTGGAATTAATTTGCGCTAATAGAATTTTCAAATCATATCCTTAGTATGCAACACGACGCTTTTTGTCATTAACCTTTGAATTGTATAAACATGCTTCCAGCTCACAGCCACTGCTGCTTCTACTGCTGCCACTGCTACTGCTTCCTTCTCAGGGTCTCAACCGTCCATACATTCTGGGAAAAGGAATCGTCTCGCGAAGGTGCGATAGTTTACAGATCCAAGTGACGGTCCTTTCGAGGCCCATCCCAAAACCTGCATGAGGGACTGAACCATACTTTCTCAGGTCAAGATACCATTGAAAATCATCGAGGGATAAACCATCCGCGTTAATCCGTTTGAGAAGGGTATCGTGATCAGCTTCACGCTCGGAGCCACCAATAATTTCACCATATCCTTCTGGAGCAAGAACATCCATCCCCATGACTAAGTCTTCATTTTCAGGGTCGCGCTTCATGTAGAAAGCTTTGATGGCTGATGGAAACCGATGAACAAACACGGGACGGTCAAACTTTTCAGAAATGTACGTTTCCTCAGGAGATCCGAAATCCCCGCCCCATTGAAAATCAAATCCACCTTCCTTGAGCATATCTACGCATTCGGTGTAAGAGATTCGTGGGAACGGTGCTTTTACTTTTTCCAGCATGGATGTATCCCGTTCGAGAATTTCAAGTTCGAACTTTCTGTTCTCCAATACTCGCTGCACAATGAACTCCAACATTTTCTCGGCCCACACCATATCTTCATCCAGATCGCAGTAAGCTATCTCTGGCTCAACCATCCAGAATTCAAGCAGATGACGGCGGGTTTTGCTCTTCTCTGCCCTAAAGGTAGGACCAAAATTATATTGTCGCCCAAAGGCAAAAGCATTGGCTTCTCCATACAATTGCCCCGATTGTGCCAGAAATGCTCGTTGCCCGAAGTATTCTGTTTCAAATAAGGTGGTAGTCCCTTCACAAACGTTGGGGGTCAGAATGGGCGTATCCACTAGTGTGAAATCGTTAGAATCAAAGAAGTCTCTGGTGGCTTTGATGATCTCATGACGAATCTTCAAAATAGCATGCTGACGCTTTGAACGCAACCAGAGATGCCGGTTGTTCATTAAAAATTCGGTGCCATGCTCCTTGGGTGTGATGGGATATTCCTCGCTCACCTGATGGATAGTCAATGTATTAACTTGAATTTCAAATCCTCCTGGCGCTCGTTCGTTTTCTACGACAGTTCCAGAGACTGACAAGGACGATTCCTGAGTAAGGCTTTTAAAGCTTTCAAACTGATCTTCTCCAACGTCATTTTTTACGATGATACATTGGATGGTTCCTGTTCCGTCCCGAAGCAGTAAAAATCCGATTTTTCCACTCCGTCTTGAATTGTACACCCATCCGTTCAGGGTAACCGATTGGTTTGCATGTTCCTGAATCCGACAGATCAGGGTTGTGTTCAAATGTTCCTTTTCTACCAAGTTGAAGTAACCTCCGTAATTATTCGTTCAGATAATTTTCGCAATGCGAATTCAATAGCGCTTTCCCGTGGGGAACCGTATTCGTCATCATCCTCCGCATCCAGAAATCCATCATTATCATTATCAATGCCATCACTGTGAATATCCAAGCCTGTACCATAGGCTCCCCAGTCAGAAATGCTTTTTTCAAACAAGGGTTCATTTCGAGTCAGATCGTACCAAACCACTTTCGCTGAAATGGTGATCCTCCACTCTTCTACTACTTCATAGTTTAAACCTGTAGGCGCAGATATGGTGTAGGGTTGATCTTTCACCGATGTGATAATCACATTCAGACGGCTGTCAGCAATGTCTTCCCCTGTGACTTCCAGTACATTGTCCGATATCATTCTTTCGGTGAGTTTAATCTCCAAATTTTCAGACACACCAAATTCGCTTGATTCATTTACGACCGGTGTTAATGAAATACTTTTGATATGTGCGGGGATCGAACCTTTGAGAGAGTAGAATCCGCAACCGGTGACCACTAGCCCGATAAAGGCAATGATGCTAATTTTTACGTATGCCATATTCACTAATCTTTCGATAAAGGGTTCGTTCTGAAATATCTAAAGCCCGAGCGGTTTTCCGTCGGTTATCGTTAAATTTTTCTAATGTACGTTCTATCATTTCATGTTCGAGGTCGGTGATAGTAATCTCGCCAATGGCTTCTTTTCTGATTGCCCGAAACCGACCCTCTTCAACTTCCTGAATTTCTCCGGAAGGTATATGTGCATTCACTTTTTTATCGGTTGGTGGCAGGTACAACGCTGAATTTGCCGGATACATACTTTCGTTTGTCCGATCATGTTCAGACAGAAGAAGTTGTTTGATCTCATTCACATCTTGCCGAACATACAGCAATTGTTTCAAAATAAGTTCGCGTTCCATTTTATCTGATTCACCATCGATAAGGATCGGTAAATTCATATTAATATCTTTGACATTCAATCCCAGGGATTTGCGAACCTGATCTTCTGTGATGCGTTCACCCCTGTGGATGACAATCAGACTTTCCACCAGATTTTTTAATTCACGGATATTTCCCGGCCAGTGGTACGATCGCATAACTTTAATCGCATCGGCGACAAACCCTCTAAACACGATGTCATTTTTTGCACAAAATTCTAATCCAAATCGTTCAATGAACAAATGGATATCTGAAGTATGGTCTCTTAACGGCGGGACCTTAATCGTTATGGTTTTCAGTCTAAAATACAGGTCTTTTCGAAATTTTTCTTTACGGACTTCATTTGTTAATTCGCGATTGGTGGCGGCGATCACCCTTGTGTCCACTCGTTCAGTTTTGCTGCCACCTACTCTCATAAATTCGCCCTGTTCGATGACGCGCAGTAATTTTGCCTGGGTTTCTATAGGTGTCTCACCGATCTCATCCAGAAAGATGGTACCTTTATGAGCGGTTTCAAAATAACCTTTCCGTTCCTCGGTGGCACCCGTAAAAGAGCCTTTTTTATGCCCGAATAATTCACTCTCAATGATTCCTGCAGGGATGGCCCCGCAATTGACGGTAACCATTGGTTCAAATTTCCGACGGCTGTTTTTATGGATGGCTTTTGCGACCATTTCTTTTCCGGTCCCGGATTCTCCATCAATCAGTACACTGATATTCGTATCCGCCACCTGTCCGATAAGCATCAACATGTCGCGAATCAATTCGGATTCTCCAACGATGCCTACCGATTTTCTGATTTTTTCTATATCAATCATCTTGTTTCCTCAATAAGTATCGTAGTCCTCGTTGACCGATATCACGTCGATAAATCATATGGTCAAAACGGATGGTTCCAATACTGGAATATGCGTCCCGGATCGCACTGGATAAATCCTGCCCAAGACCGCAAACATTTAATACTCTCCCACCGGTAGTTACAACAGTTTGATCGCTACGTCGTTCGGTACCTGCATGAAAGATAAGTTGGTGGGCACATTCTTCCAACCCCTCGATGATCATTCCTTTTGGATATTTGCCTGGATATCCATCCACAGCTAAAACCACTGTCACGGCTGTGTCCGACGATATCTCAACATTGACATTGTGCAATTCCTGTTGAAGCGAAGCAAATATCAACTCTGCGAATGAGGATTTTAGCAATGGAAGTACGACTTGGGTTTCAGGATCACCCAAACGCACATTATATTCAATCACATACGGCTCACCATTCACTACCATGATCCCAGCATACAAAAATCCCTTGTATGGAGTTCCTTCCTTTTTCAGTCCGGCTAACGTGGGGATCAAAACCAGGGATTCAATTCTTGACATTAATTCGGGAGTTGCCAGTCGTGTTGGAGAATATGCACCCATCCCTCCGGTATTGGGTCCCTCATCTTCTTCAAAAATCCGCTTGTGATCCTGTGCGGTGTTTAGCACAACGAAGGTGTCACCGTCACATACAGCAAAAACGGATAATTCCTCTCCCTCTAAAAATTTTTCTATGGTGATACGTTCACCGGCAGTACCAAACACCTGACGCGTAAACATCTGATCCATTGCAGTGTCAAATTCAGATTCGGTGTTACAGATGATCACTCCTTTTCCTGCAGCCAAACCATCTGCTTTTACTACCAATGGAAAGCCAAATGTCTTTTGTGCTTCCCTAGCCGCATCAAGAGAGTCACAGACGATGAACTTCGGCTGCGGGATGTGGTTTCGTTCCATAAACTCACGTGCAAATATTTTGCTGCTTTCCAGGCGAGCAGCGGATTGTGTTGGACCAAAGATCAGTTCACCTTCTGCATCGAAGTGATCCACAATGCCTGCAGATAGGGGTAATTCGGGACCAACTACTGTAAAATCGATATTGTGTTGCCGTACGAAACGGATCAATCCATCAAAATCGTTTATGGATATTTTTACGTTTTCAGCCAGCGATGCAGTACCACCGTTCCCGGGAGCGCAAAAGACTTTCTCCACGTTGGTATCACGGGTGAAGGACCATGCAATAGCATGTTCCCTGCCACCACTGCCAATGATCAGAATACGGAATTTTTTCTTCACGATGCCACCTGTTTCAATTTACTTTCAATTTCCAGAATTTTATCCCGCAGGATGGCTGCCTGTTCAAACTGGAGTTCCTTCGCACACCGAAGCATACGTCGCTTTAAAGTAGCCAGTTGATCTTTGTCCTCGATATTGTCTAGAGTCGTATCGGGTAGGGAATCCGGGATGCCAGATAGATAATCTGTTTGCTCATCAGCTACAGATGTACTCAGCCGGATTTCTTCCACTGATTTGTAAATGGTTTGAGCTGTGATGTTATGAGCTTTGTTATGCGCTTCCTGAATTTTTCGACGTCGGGCAGTTTCATCAATCACAAATTGCATTGATGCAGTAATCTTATCGGCATAAAATATGACCCGGCCTTTCACATTTCTTGCGGCTCGTCCTGCCACCTGCATCAGAGATGTTTTCGATCTCAGAAATCCCTCTTTATCGGCGTCAAATACCGCTACCAGTGAGACCTCCGGCAGATCCAACCCCTCTCGGAGAAGGTTGATTCCCACCAGTACATCGAATTCGCCCAGTCGCAGAGATCGAAGTATTCTCACACGCTCCATGGTTTCCACCTTACTATGCATGTACCGGGTTCGAATACCTGTCCCCAACAAATAGTCCGTGAGATCTTCCGCCATTCGGATGGTGAGAGTGGTGATGAGTACACGTTCTCTCCGAGCAGATCGGGTTTTAATCTCCTCAATTACATTATCAATCTGACCTCGTGATGGACGTATAACGATTTCAGGGTCTAGCAAGCCTGTGGGCCGGATGACCTGTTCCACAATGACGCCCTCAGATTTTACCAGTTCGTATTCCCGCGGTGTTGCAGAAACAAAGATCACCTGATTCAGCACTTTTTCAAACTCTTCAAATTTCATCGGACGGTTATCCAGTGCAGATGGCAGTCGAAAGCCATAATCTACTAATGTGGTTTTTCTGGATCGATCACCGTTGTACATGCCACCAATCTGTGGAACGGAGACATGGGATTCATCAATAAACATGAGAAAATCTTTGGGGAAAAAATCCATCAGCGTATGAGGACGCTTACCTGCCATTCGGCCTTCCAGGTGCCGGGAGTAGTTCTCAATACCGGAGCAGTAACCCAGTTCCATCATCATTTCCATATCGAAATGAGTACGTTGCTCCAACCGCTGAATTTCCAGTAGTTTGTCCTGATCTCGAAAATTTTTCAACTGACCTGATAATTCTCCACGGATATCTTCCAGGGCACGATTGATATTTTCACGGGTCGTGACAAAATGTTTGGCGGGATAGACGGAAAAAGTATCCATCGATTCCAGAACTTCGCCGGTCATGACGTTGAACCGAACAATGGATTCGATCTCATCTCCGAACAGATCCACCCGGATAGCATATTCATCATATGCAGGAAAAACTTCTAGCACATCTCCTCGCATACGGAAAACACCCTGCTCCAGAGCCAGATCGTTGCGCCGATAATGGATATCCACCAGATGCTTTAGCGTCTGTTTTAGGTTTATAGATTTCCCCACTTCAAACGGTACCAACATGGCTTTATAATCTTGTGGAGACCCAATGCCGTAAATACAACTCACAGACGAAACAATGATCACGTCTTGGCGACTCATGAGAGAAGTGGTGGCTCGTAGACGAAGACGGTCAATCTCTTCATCAATAGAAGAATCTTTTTCAATAAAGGTGTCAGTGACCGGCATATAAGCTTCCGGCTGGTAATAGTCGTAATAGGAAATGAAAAATTCCACGGCATTTTGGGGGAACAGCGATTTGAATTCACCATAGAGTTGTGCAGCAAGTGTCTTATTGTGAGAGAGGATCAGCGTAGGCTTTTGAACCTGCTGAATCACATTCGCCATGGTGAAGGTCTTCCCTGAACCGGTGATACCCAATAGCGTCTGAAAAGGTTTGCCCGTATCCAAACCTTGTACTAATTCCCGGATGGCGTTTGGTTGATCCCCTGCGGGTTCAAAGGTTGAGTGTAGTTTAAAGTCTGCCATAATGACTCTAAATTTACAGCGGTTTCCCCTTTCGGGAAAATGACAGGATTGCATATTTTTATCTCGATTATTGGATTAGCTGGATGCTCCTCTAACTTTTATTTTGATCGATGGTTAAAGCTCGATCTGTGATTTCGATAATGATTCTTAAGGAAGACTCCAACACAGTAAATTACCGGAAGTGCGTGCACCTTGTTAAAAACATCAGGTAAAAATAATTGCAACGGTGGTTATTGTGTAGATAGCGTTAACAAAGTGGTCATTATTTAATTTTACATTAATGTAAATCGATGAAGAAAAAACATTTAGTCTGGCTTATCCTCATTTGGACATCCATAATTGCCACCTCTTTTGGGTGGAATTATTTATTGCTTTTATCCAATAACCAAAAAGTAGTTCTCAATAAATCACAGGCTTTTTTTGAACAAATATTGGTTACGCGAGCTTGGAACGCTCAACACGGCGGTGTATATGTCCCCGTAACTGAAACCACACCTCCAAATCCGTATCTTAAAGACCCACTCAGAGACGTCGTTACTGTTGATGGGTTGCAGCTTACAAAATTAAATCCGTCTTATATGACCCGACAGATCTCTGAAATAGACAAAAATAATTACGATCTTCATTTTCACATCACCAGTTTGAATCCCATACGCCCGGAGAATAAGGCCGATGAGTGGGAAACCACTGCACTTACTTTATTCGAAAAAGAAACCCCTGAAATACTTGAAGTGGTCAAAACGGAATCAAGTTCTCAATATCGGTATATGGCTCCGTTGATTACCGAAAAAAGCTGTCTTAAATGCCATGAAAAGCAAGGGTATAAATTGGGGGACGTCCGTGGTGGCATCAGTATATCTTTTTCTTCAGATATGTATTTAAAAGGGATGGAAAAACAAATATTCGCCTTATCTGCGATCCATCTTCTGATCCTTGGATTGGGAATAATGGGTATTTTTTATTATCGCAAAAAAACTAATACTTATTTTTCTATTATCAAGAACAAGAATACAGAACTGATGCAAACGAATGCAACAAAAGATAAGTTTTTCTCAATCATTGCCCATGATCTACGAAATCCGTTCAATATAATTCTTGGGTACACGGACTTATTAAAATCAGGATACCACGATCTCAAAGATGATGATCGAGAAGAGATCATTGGAGAAATTGATAAATCATCAAATAGAGCGTTTGAATTATTAGAAAACTTATTGTTGTGGGCAAGAGTTCAAAAAGATAGACTTGAAATAGTAAAAGTAGATTTGAATGTAAAAGAAATAATCAATGGGGCAACTGAGGCATATCTCTCTGGCGCGGAAAAGAAAAACCTCACAGTTGATTTTGGGATTCCTGAGAACATTATTATTCATGCAGATAAATTCACCATAAGTACCGTTATTGTCAATCTGTTTAGTAATGCAATTAAGTTCACTCCCGAAAATGGGAATATAGATATTAGTGCAACCGATAAAGATCATTTTATTGAGATCAGTATTTCTGACAATGGGATGGGTATCCCTCCTGAAAACATATCAAAACTATTTCGCGTGGAATATAATCTCTCCACTTTGGGTACAAATGATGAAAAAGGCACCGGATTGGGGTTAATACTGTGTAAAGAATTCGTAGAAAAAAATGGCGGAACCATACGGGTTGAAAGTGAAGTGGGAAAAGGTACGAATTTTATCATTACGATTCCCAAAAGGAACGACCTATAAATCGTTCCACTCATCTTTACACAAAATCATAACATCCACTTATCCATCGATTTATGAGTAAATTGTACAAACCAAAAGTCAGGTAATTGTTATGGATTTAAAACTCGCTGTATTAATAGATGGTGATAATATTCCTTCAGCTTATGTGAAAGAGATGATGGAAGAAATTGCCAAGTATGGGAATCCCACCATAAAACGAATTTATGGAGACTGGACCAACCCCAAGGTCTCAAAGTGGAAGAATATTCTTCTTGAAAACGCCATCACCCCCATTCAACAATATGGATATACTACCGGTAAAAATGCTACCGATTCCGCCATGATCATCGATGCAATGGATATTCTGTATTCTGGTCGTGTGGACGGATTTTGTCTGGTTTCAAGTGATAGCGATTTTACCCGGCTTGCCACCCGACTTCGTGAAGCCGGTATGCATGTCATCGGTATCGGCGAGAAGAAAACACCGAACCCGTTTATCGTTGCCTGTGATAAATTCATTTATCTCGAAATTCTTAAATCCACTTCAGATGAAAACGAATCGGAACCAACAAAGAGCACATCCTCCCTCAAAGCCAGTTTTGATAAAATCACTCCGAAGGTGATCAAGCTGATCTCAATGACAATCTCTGATTTGGCAGACGATGACGGGTGGGCTTTTTTGGGTGATGTGGGAAATCTGCTGCAGAAAAAGCAACCCAATTTTGATTCCAGAAACTATGGCTTTCAAAAACTTACACCATTGATTAAATCCATTCAGAAATTCGAAGTTGAACTGCGCGAAAGTCCAAAAGGACGATTCAAATTAATTTATGTGAAGAACAAGGATTAGAATCCTCACTTTAGAACAAACCTGAAATAACTTAATCTTACAGTTTACGCCACTCCATTCTGACTTATATCGGTCAGAACTTCAAGATATTATAAATTACGCATCTCCTCAAATCCACACTCGTTGTGGAGTAATAGTGATATTACATGAGTGCATGGGAGAATGTAAAATCCCATCCACGAAGAAGATGGAGTCTAAAACCGTTTTTCCACGATGGTATCGCTTCTGGCGATGCTATCGGTTTTTTCAGAGTCTATCGATAGCATTGGAAATTCAATCTCAACTGGGATTACCAATACTATCGCGCAGAAATAGGTGTTTATCTCAACCAGCGAGCAGTGATCCAATTCGCCAGATGCCGGATAAAACCCCCGTTTTTATGTTTAAGATTCATATCTTTTCGAAGAGAATACCGAAAGCGCTGTTCATCAGCAAGGGGTGTTTTTAGAACGTATAGGCGATATTGATCTGATCGGGTTTTTAGCATCACATCCATGGACCTTCGATTGTCATAGGGTGTGAGTATGTCCTTTAACGTCATGGCATTAGCTGCTTTAACCAGATAGCAATATGTCCCGGCGTTTGCTCCTTTAATATACCCAGTAGGTGGACGCATTACATGATCTGATACCGAGTCACCGGTGATCTTGTGGCATGCCAAACGGATCACATCCCAATCATCAGGGACCTCATCCCAACTAATCTCATTCAATTTTAAAAGAAAATCATTTTCCAATATTGCATCATCTTCGCAGATGAGGGCGATGTTCACATCTGGATCATTATAAATTTTTTCCCATAGAGTCACATGACTCAGCAAGCATCCCAGACTACCGGGCATATTCATCTTAAAATCAGAAACGAGATATCCATCTTGCGCCCATTGAATAAGGTCGATGCTGTCACCTCTCACTGCAGGAAAAATCTCAACTTGAACACCTGCGATTCGACAGGATTCAAAAAAACGATCCAGCCTTTCGCTCTTCTGATCGGGGAAGCCGATCACAAATGCTTGATCAAAATGCATTATGTATCCTTTTTACTCTGTGAAGGTGTACTGTCAGAAATTTTTTCTAATAGGAAAACCGTTCCCAAATTCACAATTTCTCCCAGGATTGGGATATTCCCCATCTTCGATTCCCGCGTCTTCCACCCATAGCGTATCTCGTGAGAAGGTCGGATGTGAAAATACTTTTCGTTTTGTATAAAATAGTCTGCATTATTAGCGAGTTTTCGAAACGCACTGATGGTGATCCTGCACTCACGAATGTGGGCAATCTCCTGAATGTCCTCCTCCGTTTCACCTGACCATTCCAGAATCGGAGTCAGCAACATTTCAGGAATCCACCCCAGAAATGGGATCTTTTTTAATCCCCGTTTCAATAGCGTCTGCTGATGTAAACCAAAGGGTGAATAAAATGGTGGGAAGGTCACCAGTACTTTGGATCCGGGATGGATAAGCTTATCAATGGCTCGGAAAAATTCATGTTTTTGCGAAATGGCGATATGTTCTATCACGTCACGAAGGATGATGATATCAAAGGGCGCACCCAGTACATCAGGCGCATTTATCGAAGTGATATCCTGAACCAGAAACCGGGGATTCTTTGATCCTCCCGGCCATGGGACCGGACGAATCTCCACGCCAGTACAATCACTATCTGCCTGTGCAAATGCCGAGGTGAATCCACCGTTTCCACATCCAATATCCAACACAGATTTGTTTGCTACCTCCACTCCCCAGTGTTGAATGAGGGGGATATAATAATTCTGTGCCAACTGAAACTGGTATTGAAAGTAGTATTCCTGCCAGGATGAAAAATCATTTTGATTGAGAAATGACAATTTTGTGAATAATCGAGTGGTCATAAAATATCTTCATTCTCCGGTGTGGTTTCAATGGATGCTAATTTTTCGATGATCTGCAAGGCAAGGTCAACGGGGATGCCTGTTTTTTGTTGAATATCGATGGCTTCGGATTCCAGAATTTCGGAAATCGACGAATACTCCTTCCACAATTTCTGCACTCGTTTCTTACTCATCCCTGGTAATTCTTCCAGAACAGACTGTGTCATAACATTATCTCGTTTCTGGCGGTGAAATTCGATAGCAAATCGATGGGCTTCATCCCGGATATTCCTCAAGAGAAACAATCCTGGAGAAGTTTTGGATATATTTTGTGGATCGCTCATCCCCGGTTTGTACACATCCTCCAACCGCTTTGCAAGTCCCACAATCGGGATGAACGACAGTTCAAGTTCACAAAGTGCCTGATATGCTGCAGATAATTGTCCTTTCCCCCCATCTACCAGGATCAGATCAGGGTACGATAATTTTTCTACCTTAACACGGGTATATCTGCGTGTTATGATCTCCTTCATGGAAGCAAAGTCGTCAATTCCTTCAACCGTTTTAATGGAATACTTGCGGTACTCCGTTTTTTTCGGCCTGCCATCCACAAAACAAACCATAGATGCTACTGGATGTTTGCCCTGAAAATTGGAGTTGTCAAATGCTTCGATACGCCGAGGTGGTACTTTCAAGTCCAAATCTTCTTGTAATTGCAGGACTTTCTTTGAAACCACATCCTTTCGTTTCAGTTTTTTCAGCCGGATGTCACCCAACAGAAGGTCAGCATTTCGTTTACAAACCTGAACCAGTTTGTGTTTTTCCCCTCGAGAAGGTTGCAGCAATTTGACACAATTTCCACGAATAGACCTAAGCCAGATTTCTACCTCCTCTTTGTCAGCAACGGGCAAATCAGTGAGAATCTCCTTGGGGATATCATCTGTAGCCGAATAAAACTGAATCAGAAATTGGTTGAGAATTTCTTCAGAAAGATCAGGATTTGGAACCTGGAGATCGAATTTCTCGCGCCCGATGAATAACCCGTTCCGAACTCTCATAACGACACCCACGCCATAATGATTTTCTGCACTGACCACCACTACATCTCTATCGATAAAATCCTGACTGATCTTCTTTTGTTTCCTGGTGAAATGCTCCACAGCGCGTAACTGTTCACGATACCGAATGGCTTCTTCAAATTGAAGATCCGTACTGGCAGCATCCATTTTCTGTTTCAGATAGAGTTTCACCTGTTCATTTTTTCCCCGGATGAACAACTCAATTTGGTGAATCATTTTTTGGTAGATTTCCTGACTAACCCGTCCCTCACAGGGACCTTCACATTGTTTGATATGATAGTCGAGACAAATTTTTACGGTTCCTTTTTGGATGACATCTTCGTCGATAAAAAAGTCACAGGTTCTTAATGGAAATATTTTATGAATAGCTCTTAGTGTTTCCCGAAGGTATCGCGTATCGGTGAAGGGTCCGTAATATTTATGCCCATCCTTTTGCAGATTCTTGGATCGGATGATTTGGATTTTGGGGAAAGGTTCTTTTGTGATCCGTAAATATGGGAATGATTTATCATCCTTCATAAAAATATTATAGCGAGGACGATGCTCTTTGATAAGATTGGTTTCCGTTAGTAGCGCTTCTACCTCATCCCGCACAACCATCCATTCGATAAATTCGATATTCTTCACAAGGGTTTGGGTTTTAGCGTCTTTTTTATCCGTACCACTGAAGTAAGATCTCACCCGATTTTTCAAGATTTTTGCTTTACCGATGTAAATAATCTCATTCAGGTGATCTTTGAAGAAATAGACTCCTGGTGCGTTGGGTACCTGTTTCAATATTTCGGTAAATTTCATTGGACTAATTTACGGGTTCTGTATTAATCAGGAGACAGAATATGAAGATTATCATAAATCGATTCGATAAAAAAATGCCGCAACTGTTACGTTGCGGCATTTTAATTTGAGATAATTGAAAATTACTGGATTGTAATTTTGTACGGCATTAAAAAGAGATACTGATCTTCGTCCAGCATGGGGATGATCTGCAGAACTTCAAGCTCCTTAGCCAGTTCAGGAGGAAGAATGTCTAACAACTCGGCACCCATAAAGTTGCTTTTCAACATGCTGAATTTTTGTTTGAAATTAGGATATTCCACAATTTCTACTTCCTGGTCTTCCAATCCGGCGGCAGCTTTGGCGATTTCGATGGCTCTATCCAAGCCACCAATTTCATCAATGAGGTGGTTTTCCTTCGCCTGTCTCCCACTCCATATCCGACCCACACCAATTTCATTTACCTGAAGAGAATCCAGGTCTTCCCTGCCATGAGCCACTCTTGACAAAAAGGTGCCGTACACATCCACAATTGCATCGCGAATGATTTTTCTTTCTTCATCATTCCATCGCTTGGTACCTGAATAAAAATCAGAGTGTTCACCAAATTTAATACGTTCCGTATTGATACCAATTTTTTCCAAAAGTCCTGAAAAATTGATACGCCCTGATATAACACCGATACTTCCGGTTATGGTTCCAGGATCTGCTACGATAGTGTCTGCCTGACAAGCGATGTAATATCCCCCTGAAGCAGCCACATCCGACATGGATGCAATAAAGGGCTTGGTTTTTCCACTGTCAGTTTCAGTTGTTTTCATTACTTCGCGCCACATCATATCTGATGCCAACGCAGACCCGCCACCGCTGTCTATCCTTAAGACAATTGCTTTGACACTATTGTCTTCACGCGCTGCAACAATTGCCTCACTGATCGTCTGATTCCCCATAATAGTAGAACCTCCGGAACCCGGTTTGCTTCGGCCGGATTGAATGCCACCTACTGCATATATGAGAGCGATTTTGGGTTTATCCTCGGTTGACCATTCATGCACATAATTTTCTTCATTCCCCACAGTATGGAAAGGTTTGATTTTCACATCAACATCATCAATTTTTTTAATATACTCCTCAAATTCGTCAGGATATTTCAATCCATCTATCAGACCCGCTTTCAATGCTTCAGGCGATCCGTATGGACCGTTATTGATCACTTCAATGGTTTTTTCTGTGCTCCATGATCTACCAGCAGCTATCGCTTCGACAAATTGATTATAAATATCGTCGAATACCATTCCGTAATTTTCTCTCATTTCGGGTGACATATTTTTTCGGATGAGAGGATCCATAGCTGTTTTATATGGGCTGATCTGCTCTACTTCTGCAACAATATCCAAGGTGTCCAGTAATCCCTTTAGGAAAGAAATTTCTATCATTAATCCTCTCAGATCAATTTCACCCAGTTCTGGTAAGTATATTTCATCGGCAAGGGAAAGTAGATAGTAATTACTGTTACTCATTCCACTCGTGTACACAATTATTTTTTTACCTGATTCTTTAAATTTTAGAAGCGCATTTCTCATTTCGGACAGTTTTCCAAAACCAGCGCTAACAAATTTCAAATCAATAATCAATCCAGCAACTGAAGGATCGTTGGTAATTTCATCCATTTTCAACAACCAAGCCCGGAGTTGTGTACCGTGAACAGATTTTTGAAATGGGTTAAAGTTAAAACTGAAAGAATGAAACGGCTTTTCCTCGATCATGTAATCTTCCAGAGTCATCCTGTAATAGACTTCCGGTTTTACAGGTTTCATTTTGACCAACGTATTTTGAACCTGTGAATGGGATATCAAACCAAATTCAGTTATTGTCGTACTGTTGGCTCCTCTCTGGGATTGGGAAGAATAAACAGCGCCCGTACCAAAGTCTAATCCAACTTGCACTGTAAAATCATTACTGCCCATTGAGGATGCGGAGAAATAAAGACCATCAAGCGGTTGGATTTCTAGAAAGCCAGCAATATCAGAAAAGTCATTTAGTTTATCAATGTTCTTCACTTCATCCATATCAGGGATGATCAGGTCTGCGCCAATTGTGATCCTGTGTCCTAAAGGTCTGATGGCAATCCCTAAACGACTATTACTGATATCGGTATTCTTATCCCAACCGTAAGTTAATCCGAAAGAAACATAATGAATTGGACGGCTAATCAATCCCAGTTGACTGATTTTGGAATCATCCCAAACATAACCAAGATAAGTATTTTTACCCAGTTCGCTTCCTAAACCGATTTTGTAATGAACGTCTCCATTACCATATAAAGAAAATCCCAGTCCACCGATTCGGAATGCTGAGTGATAAAGCATATCGTCATCTTCTGAATCTACCACATGAAAACCTGATTGGAACCCTCTGTCCACACCTAAACCTGCAGGATTAAGGGAGATGGCATCCAGATTATCGGATGTGGCGACACTCATTCCCCGCCAATAGGTTACACCGGATTGGGTAAAGCCCATCGAAACTAGGACTAACAATATGATTATAAAATTTTGGTATCGATTTTTCACTATTTTCCTTTCAAGAATTAGTATTTTTTTTAATGATAATTTCAATTATGCACCATGTGACAATGAATGTTTACATCGGTTGTCTGATATTTTGTGAGGTTATGCGCTAGCCAGAGGTCTGGTCCAACATCTCAACTTCCACCCGGTTTCGTCCGTTTCTTTTGGCTTCATATAGCGCTACATCCGCTTTTTCAATAAGAATTGTTGGTTCGTATTCCTCTCCGGGAGTGATGCAACTGACTCCAAGACTTAAGCTGATAAAATCAAATACATCAGAATCTTTGTGGGGAATTTTTCTACCTACTATCTTTTCCCTCACTTTATTTGCAAGCTTGATCGCACCTTCCAATGGAGTATTGGGAAGAACAATTCCAAATTCTTCTCCACCATATCTCCCTACAAGATCGCTCACTCGATTTGTAGAATTTGCAATTGTCTTTGCTACTGTGATGAGACATTGGTCACCCTTTTGGTGGCCGTATGCATCATTATATTTTTTGAAATAGTCAATATCACACATAATAAGAGAAATTGGATTGTGATCACGATTCATTCTTCGACATTCTGTCGATAAATATTCATCAAATCGTCTGCGGTTTGCGACTCCCGTCAAGCCGTCTTTCATAGAGATTTCCTGCAATTTCTGATTGACTTTCTGTAATTCAGAAGTCCGTTGCTTAACCTTCTCTTCCAGATCAGTTTGGTGATATTCTAGCAATTGCCGTTGCTGATCGACGGTGTGAAATAAAACAAAAAATCGCTTTGAAAGAATCATTGATTGACAAAATATAAAATACACAACACCAAACGAGATGATTTGAGCCGTATCAATAATCTCATTATTATGAAGGATATCGTTCACCATCGCAACAAATAACACAACAGCGCCATGAAGAAAAATTCTTGCACCTTCTCGTCCAACCATCGCCGCTTTTAGCAAGAACCAGAACATATGTAAAGATGCAAAAAATGAGAACGCCTGGTAAATCACAATGGATTCGGAATATACACGAGCAGGAGCGAATATTACCAACAGTGTAAAGAAAACAGATATGGTGATCACGACCCTAATAAAGGATTTACTCACCTCTTCCTTAAATAAGGTGTAGAGGAAGATGGTAAACAATGGAAATCCACAGTAGTACGTCAGGTATTCCAGTTTCACCAGAAATTCCCACGGAATATCTATCACCCTAACAATAAAAATATCACCGATAATCAAAGCACGGATGGTAAGAATGAAACAGAATATACTAAATATTAGTGGTGATAAAAATTTCTTTCTAATGATAAAAAGCGAGAGATGATACATCGCGATAATAAAGATGCACCCTACGAGAAATATTTGCATTGCACGTGTTAGTTCTAATTCATCCCATACACTAGTGATTGTACCCAGTTTTACAGGTTCCCAAATACCACCTACGCGATGATAAAAATTGGATACCTGCATAATCAATTCGATATGATCAGTATCGTATGAAAAATTGTAGTATGTTGGCTTGTATTCAGGAGTAGATAGATCCGGGGTCATCCCAACTTTTCCTACTTGCCCCATTAATTTCCCATTGATATAAACAATGTAGGAAGTGCTTACCGACCCAACTTTTAAGGATAGTGATTGGTTTGTAGAATCTGTTAAAATAGTAAGCCGATATGTTGCATATCCATTCGGTTTATATTTTTCTTCTTTGGGGAAAAGGGATGTCCATACACCAGGGACTATCAGGTATTTAACATAACCTGAATAATCATTTTTTTTAAAATCTTCGGGAGAAATTAATTGATCCCAATAAAACTCCCATTCACCACCTAAATCAACGGGATCAGTTTGAGACAGGTCAATACCACGTAGGTCCAATACACCATCATGTATTTTAGGTATATCTGAAATGTTTCCCGATACATTATTACCGAATGTGACTCCGATAATAAATAGAAGTGAGATGATTCTAAAAGAGGAAATGATTTTACTAATTTTCATACGGTCATTGCTGTTCCGAAATAATAAACACTTTGAATTGTTGCATAAATATATTGCAATAACTAAAAAAGAAAGAACATCATTCTTAAAAACGTCTAAAATCTATTCTCCCAGCATTTCTTTTCTAATATAATGAATTGGAATTGATCCGAAGGACAACACCGACTCGTGGAACTCTGCGAGATTGAAATCACGTCCTTTGAGCTGCTCATAATCTTGTCGGAGCTTCCACATTTCTAGAGTTCCTGTAAAATATGTTGAGAGCTGACAGGAAGTTAATTGTGCTCTGATCCACTTCCCTTCTGCTTCTGCGGTTTCCTGAAATCCTTGTTCCACCATGAACTTGATCGCATCATCTCTTGACATAGAGTTTGCATGGATTTGTTGATCAATAATCGCATTGATAATCCCTCTTAAAGCCCACTTCTTTTGTACAATTTCATAATTAGGATCACCATTTCCAAATCCTGCATTAATCATCATACCTTCAGTATAATGCGCCCAGCCTTCGATCATGGATCCATTTTCAAATATGGCCCTTATTACAGACGGTTCTCTTTGTGCATAAGATAGTTGTACGTAATGACCCGGTAATGCTTCATGGATACTCAACATCTTTACGGAAATATCGTTGTATTCCCGCAAGAAACTTTCAACTTTGGTATTCGACCAATCCTCTGGGATGGGTGATACATTATAGTAAACCGCCTGATTCTTTTCCAAAGCTCCGGGTGCATCCAAGTTTGCAACTGAAACCCCCTGCATATAAGCCGGCATTTCGCGAATGATTAGAGGTCTGGAATCATCAAGTGTAACAATGTGATGAGCTTGAATAAACTGTGTAAGTTCATCAATTGTATCCTTTACGTTTTGAACGACTTTATCTCTGCCAACATGTTTTACAGCGATTCTATCCAGAACCCATTTGATAACATTCAAAGTATCAGACCGGGTTACCCATACCGGTTCATCATTTTTAGAAAGGTATTCCGGCAACGCCAATCGGAACATATCATTTTGAGTACTGATCAATGAGGAGTGCGCCTGCTCGAAAAGTACTTCGGGAGTCATGCTTTCCGTTACTGCATATTTGAATTTTTCTCGAAATAATGTTTCACCAAGACGAAAATCCCGAGGATGATTCTGAAGCGGACCATTTTGTAACCAATCTCGATATTGGGTCAGAGATTTGACTGCAGCGTTGATATGATTTTCTATCCGATCGAACGTGCTGTTATCTGTTCTGATTTCAAGGGGGATATCGATAATGGATCCAATCAATCCATCTGTTTGTTTGATGGCTGTTTCAACATAAATTTCCGGAGCCTCCACAAGAAGGTTTTGCAATTCCGACACAACTCTTGGAACCTGAGATAACCTTGATTCAAGCGCCTGCACCCTTACCTCCATTGGTGCAAATTCTCTTTCTATCAAAGAATAAAGTCCACCACCGATAATTGATGGAACGAATTGAGGCGACCACTGTAATTTTTTTACTTTTACGATATCAAAGATCAATCCATTAATTGAATGACTTAAAATTTGATAATCAATCTGGTCATTTTCAGGTAGGATAGCAGGATCAATTTGAGATAGCTCGATATTGAACCTTTTTAAATCCGCAAGGATTTCTGTTTCGGAATCCTTATCATATTTCCCAAATTCTGCGTCATGTGAGTGAAATCCCGTTTGCGTAGCAGCAACCGGCCAGCTTTTGAAATACCACTGGACAAATGCATCTGTTAACTTGTCAAATTCAGTTTTCTGATTTCTGCCACATCCGGTAATAAATACTAGTAGGATTATCAGGATGAATTGCGCGATTCTGGTTCGTAAAAATAAATGAAAGAATTTTGGGTGCATGTTTCAATATTCCGTAAATTTTTCTAAGTTATTATGGTTTTAACATATTACATTTCGTCCGTCATCTGAAAGCAAGGAGATTCTCATGGAAAACTTACCCGTTTACTCAAACATATTGCTAACAACAGATTTTTCGGAATTATCTGTCAGAGCGGTGTCGCACGCTATCGCTATTTCCAGGAAATTTAATTCAAAAATCTATGTCTTACATGTTTTGGAACCCATTTTATCACCTGTAGAATATTCGTGGGGATCGGTGCAAATCGATTCAATCGAGAACTCTAGACAGGAAAACACTGATAAAAACCTATTGGTTTGGTGTGAGGATCACATCCCAGAGGACATAGACACAAGGATACTGATCAGAAACGGGATTGCCGTCAGTGAGATTATAAGTGTGATTGAAGAATACAATGTCGACCTGATTTGTATGGCAACTCATGGTCATACCGGAATTTCACATGTGATTTTTGGAAGCACCACCGAACAAATTCTTAAAAAATCCACAGTACCAGTATTATCCGTCAGATAGTAGTTTACAATTCCAACATTATACGATAATAAATCCTCAAATATGAAAATAGGCTATCCGGAGTTTGAACAACTGTTTTACGACCCTAACATTGGCACAGAATCCTCTTGTCTGTCCAGCGAAGAATCCAGACATTGTATCCGCGTGCTACGACACCAGGCGAATGATTTCATTCATATTGTCGATGGGATGGGAACACTGTATCGATGTAAAATCATTGAACCGAATGAGAAAAAATGCACCTATGAAATAACTGACACCATTCCACATTGGAAACAAAGAAATTACCGCATTCAGATCGGAATCTCTCCGACAAAAAATATTGCCAGATTTGAATGGTTTGTAGAAAAAGCAACTGAGTTGGGTGTGGATGAAATCATTCCACTTATATCACATTATACACTAAGAACTCGCGTGAATCATACTCGTCTAGAAAAAATCGCGATTTCTGCAATGAAACAATCTAAACAGGCAAAACTTCCAATTATAAAGTCACTAACTGATTTTTATCAATTTATTAATAAACCACATTTATCTGAATGCCGCATCATCGCTCATCAAGGTGAAAACTCTCAACCAATAAATAAATGGTACAAATCTGGAAATGATGTAATCGCTTTGTTAGGTCCCGAAGGTGGTTTCTCTCCTCATGAAATACAATTGACTACATCTTTAGGATTCAACCAGATATCATTGGGGCAGAACCGATTACGTACTGAAACTGCAGGAATTACGCTCATGGCAATTATCCAATCGATGAATTTTGACGATCTATAAATAATAGGATAATACTATCAGATTTTTATTTTATTCACTTGATTTTCAAACAGTTAACATAATTACTGAGTATTATTTAAGAAAAATAATGCACAAATATTTCTCTAAATACATGATTATTAATAACTAATGTATTTTTTACCATCTGAACTTAAATTATTGTTCTGCAAAATAATGGTGTTTTTATATTTGGATGCTTTGGTATTTTATTGGTAAACTTAACCCGTTGGCACCAAGTTTATTGACATTGCAAAGCGGCGGTATTGTTTAAGAAATACCTTTCCTTAAGTTACTTTCCTTTTTTGTTGTGGTGATGAACAAAATCCTAGGAAGCAATATCTCCTGAATTCAATAACTTGATGATCATGGCTTTTAAGCCACATATTAATGTATAAGAGTCCCGCTCCCTCCGCGGGACTCTTTTTTTTAGGTAAACTTCATCCAAATTATACCAATTTAAGATAAAATTCCGTCCTGTTGATATTAAGGCAAAGGCATCTTTTATATTGTTTAGGGTTTACTCAGATTGATAAATTTTGCTGCTTAAAACGTTGATAACTAAATATTTTAACAGTTATGATGATGATTAAGGAGAACTGCGTGTCGGTCTGCGATCACGGAAAAGAAATTGCAATCAAGATAGGTAAGGCATCAGAAATGTGGAAAATCTGCATCCATTTTTCAGATTGTAGACAAACCTAATCATGATCAATTTTCACATGCGGTTTATTTTACCTGGAATCATTGATGCTCTTTTCAAAATGGAGGTTCATGAATGAAAATATCTTACTTTAAAATAGTAAAGATTGTAATTTGTATGTGCACATGTTTGACAATGCTATTGTCAATTTCGAAACCTGAAATCACCCTTTCACAATATGTTGTCTCCCCCAGAATAAACTTATTTACTGATCCTGCTTATGAATATAACCAGGTACCGGGTTTAGATGAGAATGTTCTTTACCGCACTCAAATAGATTTTCGATATCAATTTTCGGAACGAGTTCATATCTCATGCATATCAGAATACGGCTCTCCGAATTTCAGATATGATCAAGACTTCCGTCTTCAATCTTTGATAGTCGATTTTAAACAGGAGAACTATAACGTATCGGTCGGTCGTCAAACATTACGTAATCCGTTTTACTATACACATATTGACGGAATCAAACTAGAAACACCCGACGGACAAGGGAATCAATTCTCCATATCTGCAGGACTAATACCTGAATTTTTTAATAATCCGGGAACTCAAAAAAAGATCATCCAGGCTTCAGGAAAATTTACCTACGATCTTGGAGTGTCCACCCTATCTATCTGGGATATAAAAGAGAATTCCGAAAATTCATACACTGCAGGATTGATCAACCGTCATCGGATATCCGATCAGCTGAATTTCACTACCTATCTGTCATGGAATCTGAAAGAAAATATCCCTTACTATAACAAACTACATATCAGGTATGGAAAAGGTAAGCAATCTATGTATCTGGGATTTCGCCAGAGAGTATTTAACATTGAGGACCTTTATCCATGGATACCTGATGAGAATTGGGTCATTAAGTCAATGTATGTAGGCGGCTACCACAATTTATCACATGATCTGATGTTTAAATTACATTATAGTGTCCGATATGCCGATCGCCAGGGTTCACAGTTTCAGACATCCTTTCAATACAAGAAATATAATTTGACAATATTGACTGGTGACATAGATGGAAGCAAATTAACAGGAGGTATGTTTTCCGCCCGGTACGATTTAAATTCGGCGATATCATTTGGCGGAAACTTCTCATTGAACTCAGTGGATGAGATTGACGAAACCGAACTTTTAGAATCCACTTCAATTTATGGCTGGTCTGAAGTGAAAATCGGTCACAGTCTAAAAGTACGGATATTCGGCCAATATTCTGAAAATTCTTATTACACTCAAGATGGCAGAGGAGGAATATTTTTAAGTTATGTATTCTAAAATTAAATTACTTACCATTTGCATCCTTGGGGTAACCACCTGGTTATTTGCCAGGGATCAAATTGTCTTCCCTCATGATTATCATATTGGTGAAGAGGAATTGGAATGTACGTTGTGTCATGAAGATGTCTATAATTCCAAGTCTCTGGGTAGCTCATTGCTTCCCAAGATGGATGTCTGCTCAGAATGTCACGATACGGATGATGACTGCGAACTATGTCATACAAACCCGGATGACCCACTTAGTTTTCCTCTATTCGGGAATACTTCAGGAAAGGATTTTTCTCATTCATTCCACCTGGATCGATTTATAGATTGTACTACCTGTCACTCATCCATTTTAGCGGATGATGGCCAGGGTGATCGACCTGTGTGGGAAAGTTGGAAATGTACAACCTGCCATCAATCCAACAAACCGGCGGATCATGACCTGGCATGGAAATCCTTTCACGGAATGGATGCTGCCGCGGTCAGTGAAACACGTTGCCAATTGTGCCATACAGAAATATTCTGCGAGGACTGTCATTCCTATCAACAGTTTGAACCTACATCTCACCCAATTAATTATATTTACCAACATTCTTTTGAAGCAAGAGCGGAGACATTTGAATGCTCCACTTGTCATAACATTGACAACGATTGCAGGAAGTGTCATAACGAACAAATGGTTTTCCCTACAAATCACAGTTTAATTCAATGGTATGTCCCAACAGATAACCTCAGTGGTGGGTTGCACGGCGATGAAGCTATCAATAATCCAGATAATTGTCAGGTTTGTCATTCCACAACGAGCTGCATGGAATGTCATGGAGGTAACGAATGAAGATAAAAAATATTCTATCAGTTTTTGTAGTCTTGTCCCTAATACTACTGATAAATAGATGTTCCGAGACCGTTCAACCAAATGTTCATCCCGTTGAATGGATGGATACTTCCAGCGAAAACTTTCACGGCAGACAACTTTTAAATGAAGGGTTGGGGGGAATAGAGTATTGCCGAACATGCCATGGTGAAAACCTGAATGGCGGTAATGCAGACATCGCCTGTGACCAATGCCATGCTGGTGGTTTAAGTGGCCACCCCGCTTGGAATGCATTTGTTACGAGTGTCGACAGTTTGACGCACCATGGTCGTTTCTTTTATGAAAACGGGATCGATGGCGTAGAGTATTGTAAAAATTGTCACGGCGATGATTTGACTGGCGGTTTAGCTGGGTACTCATGTTACCAGTGCCACAGCGGTGGACCAACCGGACATCCAGCTGATTCGATTTTCATGTCTTTTTCCTCTGGTCAGTTCCACGGTGAAGGGAGAGAATGGCAATCGGGTACATCTCATTGTATGAATTGTCACGGAGATAATCTGGATGGTGGTGTAGCTGAATATACCTGCAGAGAGTGCCATACCGAAGAACTTCCCGTACACACTCATGATCCGGGATGGATCGATATTTCATCCCCTCTGTTTCATGGATCTGATTATATTTGGGATTCTGTTACGGTTTTGTGCATAGGTTGTCACGGAGACAATCTGGATGGTGGAATGCTTACCATCAATTGTGGAGACTGTCACTCTAGTCAATTACCAATGCACACCCATGACCCGGACTTTGGGGATTATGGTACACTTTTATTTCATGGAAACCAGTTTGACTGGGATAACGATCTGAACTTATGTTTTACTTGTCATGGAGAGGACCTCGATGGTGGATCCGCTCAGTTTTCCTGCAGAGGTTGCCATGCAGAAGAGCTTCCGTTACATACGCATGCACCGGAGTTTAATCAATATGCAGCCGATGGATTTCATGGTGATGTATTCAGTTGGGGTACCGATCTGACCTTGTGCTCCAATTGTCATGGTGTAAACCTTGATGGTGGTGAAGTTGATTTTTCGTGCCGTAATTGCCACACAATTGGTCTACCCTTACATACTCATGACCTTGGATCGTTAATCTATGGTTCTCCTGAATTTCATGGAGACTATTTCGACTGGGAAATGGATGCCAATACATGCAAATCTTGTCATGGCGACGCTCTAAACGGCGGATTTGTCGGTTTATCATGCAGGACTTGCCATACAGAAGAATTACCATACCATGCACACGGCGCTTCTGCACTTGACCCATTTTCCCCTGACTATCACGGTAAACTTCTTTGGGAAAATGGTTGGGATTTCGATGCCTGTGGGAATTGCCATGGCGCAGACCTTAGTGGAGGAATAGTTAATGTTAGTTGTACCGCCAGCTGTCACCAAGAACAAAATGGACTTGGATATTGCGCTAATTGCCACGGAGACCGACTAAGCGGAAATCCTGTACCGCCATTGGGAATCATGAATAGCGATGACCCCAGCGATCTGTCTGTGGGTACGCATCAGATTCATTTAAACTCTGCAATTGCTATTGTCTCCTGTAGTGATTGCCATGTTATTCCCAATGATTATTTGGATGATGGACATCTGGGAGCAGATAATCGGGCAGAAGTTGTAATCACAGAAGATTTCAATTTTTATCAGCTCATCCCGGAATATGATTATTCTACCGGGACATGTTCAAACAGCTATTGTCACGGCGGATTTTCATTTCCAAAAGCTGGAAGCAGTGCAGCATGGGTTCATACGCAGGATGAGATTATCGGAAATAATCAGCCGATGATTTGGAATGATCTGCAAAGCTTGACCTGTACCGGCTGTCACGGTTTACCTCCGGAAGGTCATTTGAATAATGGTCTTCCTTGTATCAACTGTCATTCAAGTGTGGTAAACGGATCTTTACAAATTATTAATCCACCACTACATATCAACGGAGAAATTAATCGTAATTAATTCGAAAATCTGATTAGATAAAAGATAGATTAGTAAAAGTAAAGAAAATCGAATTTTGAACAAAATTAAACGTCTGTAAACATTTGGTAGCGTGGTCGATATCTCTTCGACCACCTGAGATGAATCGGACATATATTCTTATAGAACGAACTTAAGGACCAAATGAAGAAATATCTTAATTTGCTTTTGAGTGTTGTCCTCATTGCTTTGAGCCTTTCTCAGGACAATGATACCTGTGAAGATTGCCATGATGACGAGTCGTTGTCCATTGTAAAATATGGGCTCGAATATTCACTGTATGTTACCAGCGACCATCTTGAAGATTCTCCCCATGAAGGATTCGATTGCATAGATTGTCATACGGACTTGGATGGAGTTGAAGATTTCCCTCATACTGAACGGTTAATTCTTCCCGATTGCGGTAATTGCCATGAAGAGGCAGCTGCTGAATTTATTGAGGGATTTTTTCAGCCTTTAAGGGACAAAGGATATACTTCTATTCCAAAATGTGCTGATTGTCACGGTACTCACAAAGTTTCATGGAAGGGTGAGCCGCGACAGGTTTGTGGTATTTGTCATCAGGATATTCTCGATGATTTTCTGCACTCTGCTCACTGGAAAGAAGATCAGACATCCGATCTTACCTGCGTCACTTGCCATTCACCACATAATAAAGTTGAAAAAGAATCTTTCACACCCAGTCAGTGGAAAATCCATATTACTGAGTACTGTCGTGATTGCCATGCATCTGAAGTGGCCAATTATGACTTAAGCGGCCATTTTAACGAAGTTGAAAACGGAAATCTTTCCGCCCCCATCTGCGTTGACTGCCATGATCAGCATAAAGTATTGTCGCCCCTAGATTCTCAAAGCCGTGTCTCCGTTGCCCGATTGGATGTAACCTGCACAAAATGTCATATAGATTATGAAAAATCTATCCACCGATTAGAAGTGCAAGATGATCCGCGTCTGGAGACCTGTGTTGTATGCCACACTGGACATGAGACTGCCATGAATGATAAGACTCGTTCCGGTGTGTTCGACCTTCATCTGAGTCAGGTTTGTTTAAAATGTCATGAGGTGAGTCTGATTACCGGTGAAAATGATGCCCATGGTTCCATCCATCGAACCGAACTGGAAAAAATTAATAATGGCCAGAATGCAGATTGCGGAAACTGTCACGCATATCACTTCACAACCGAAGGTCACCTCATCCACTCCGGATTACAAAAATCATGTGCCGACTGTCACCCGAAACAACAACAGGAATATGAAAAATCGTCCCATTATGTTGCCTTGGAAAAAGGACACCCTGAAGCCCCCGGATGTATGACCTGTCATGGATTGAGTGAAATTCAGAAACCCAAGGGGCAGCTTACCGGAAAAAATGTAGTAGATATGTGTGGAAGATGTCATGGCGATCGGGAAATGACCCTAAAATTCCAGTTGAGTACAGAGGTTATGGCAGGATATGAGTCTTCTTATCATGGACAGATGTATCAGTTGGGATATCAGGGTGAAGAGTTTGCCACCTGTGTTTCCTGTCATGACAATCACTCAATCATGCCAAGTGATGACCCGGAATCCTCTATCGGTCAGGCACACATCATGGAGACTTGTGCCCAATGTCATAAGAACGTTACACCAAATTTCGTGCGCTATCTGCAGCACTACACACCAATGGTCACAGAAAAAAATGTGCCTTTGCATATGATCCATACATTCATGCTTTGGCTTTTGGGAGTCACATTGTTCATCTTTGGTGGACACACAATTCTGTGGTTTATACGTTTGATCATTAAAAGAGTTATCGATGGACCCATCAAAAAAGTACCAAAATCTAATACTCGAATTATCCGGTTTAAACCCTTCGAAAGGATTATGCATTTAGGTGTTATTATCTCTTTTATAACCTTGGCTACTACAGGGTTACCCTTGAAATACAGTCATTCAAAATTGGCTACCTGGTTTGTAAATAATATCATTGGTTTTGAGAATGCTGCTTTATTGCACAGGGCAGCTGCGATTTTAATATTTACCGTATTTTTTATACACCTATGCATCATCATATATAAAGCATTCGTTATAAAGAAAAAAGGCGTATTGTTCGGTCCAAACAGTATGGTCCCCAATTTGACCGACTTTAAAGATTTCTTTAATCACTTGGCGTATTTCATCGGTGCAAGGAAAAACGAACCGGAATTCGGCAGATGGACATATTGGGAAAAATTTGACTATTTCGCAGTCGTTTGGGGGATGAGTGTGATTGGATTATCCGGTCTAGCGCTATGGTTTCCGGAAATCGTATCGAGGATGTTTCCCGGATGGCTGATAAACGCTGCCCATATCATACACTCTGAAGAAGCGCTGTTGGCTACTGCATTCATCTTCACTGTACACTTTTTTAATACGCATTTAAGGCCTGGAGCATTCCCCATGGATGAGGTAATTTTCACGGGTCGAATTACAGAGGAAAACTTCTCAGAAGACCGTCCATTGCAACGGAAAGCTCTGAGCGATGAAGAATATCAATCATTATTGATTCCTCCCAGCCCCAAGTGGTTAAAGCGACTGACATATTTAGCAGGATATACTTTCCTGAGTATGGGCTTTATTTTATTGGTACTTATTATTATTGGAACGTTTTTTTAGGTAGGTAAATGAGACGAAAACTTCTCCGCTATTTTCTTATTGGATTCGGATTCTTAACTGTTCTTGGTGTCGTATTATTGGCTTCACTTGAGCTCACATCAAAACCCGCATTTTGCTCCACATGCCATTATATGGAACCCTATGTCGAGGGATGGAAATCATCCACACACAGTGATGTAACCTGCACAGATTGCCACTTTCCTCCCGGTTTTAAATCCAAGCTCCAAGGAAAATTTACCGCCATATCCATGGTGGCAAATTACATGACCGGGATATACAAAAAAAGTAAACCATGGGCAGAAATTTCCGATGCCAGTTGTTTACGATCCGGATGTCATCAGGAACGTCTATTATTTGGTAAAGTACTTTTCAAAGATAAAGTGATTTTCGATCATACACCACATTTGACAAAACTACGACAGGGGAAAAAACTGCGTTGCACCAGTTGTCACTCCCAGATCGTACAAGGAGAACATATTACGGTTACAGAGACCTCTTGTTTTTTGTGCCACTTTAAAAACCAACCCGAAGAAGCCCCAATCAACGATTGTACCTGGTGTCATAACGCACCTGTGACCACTGATTCATTGGAAGTTGAATACGATCATGCATTTGTGGTGGAACATGAAATAGATTGTAAGAAATGTCACGGATCCATGCAGGTTGGTGATGGTGCAGTCCCTGTTGAAAGATGTAGTTCATGCCATGCTGATCCTGAGACCATTGGAATGTATGATGACCTGCAGGCTGTTCATCGAAATCATGTAACAGAGCATAAGGTTGAATGTCAATTTTGTCATCTTGTAATTCAGCATAAATCCGTTGAAAAAACAAAAGATGTTGTACTCAATTGTGACTCTTGCCACGACAACACACACAAAGCACAAATAAACTTGTTATCGGGAAAGGGAGGAAAAAATACTCCTCCACACCCAAACCCCATGTTTAAAGATGGTCTAACCTGCCAAGCATGTCATATTTTCCATAGTGCCGACGGTGAAGATATCTCAATGAGCCAAACAAAAGAAGCTAGCGCTCTGTCATGTGAGACATGCCATGGCGAAGGGTATAACCGGCTTCTTGAAAACTGGAAAAGCATTATGAGTGTGAAAATCCAATTTATTGACAGTCTTTATACGGTTGTGTCAAAAGAAGTGGATGGCAAACATGAAGGTATTTCAAAGGAATATGCCAAATCTTTGATGAATGATGCCATGTTCAATTATGAGCTGGTAAAACAAGGTAATGTGGTTCATAATGTAGCTTATTCAGATGAGTTGATTGTATCTGCTTTTGAGAATCTGAAGGAATCATTGAAAGCCATTAATTCCGAAACCGTTCTTCCTGGAATCAAATTATCCAGTCAGAATGTACCGTCAAGTTGTTACAATTGTCATTTTGGTCAGGAGGAATTTAATTCAGTTATTTTTGGACTTGAGTTTTCACATAATTTGCATATTGAAAAAAATAGAATCGCATGTTCCAAATGTCATTCAAGTCAGCGGCGACATGGTGAAATGCATATGTCTAAAACTGATTGTCGTTCTTGTCATCATGAGAAAGAAAGTAGCTGTGATACTTGTCACAATTTACAATATCAATTTTTCAGTGGAACAACCGGTTTGTTTGATGATGAAGCGCCTGATGTAATGTTTGAAGAGGAATTAGAATGCCGAGCTTGTCATGATGCTGGTGACGGAATCGTGCAAAAATCCAATGCTACTTTTTGTGTGGATTGCCATGACGATGAATATGAAATACTGTTGCAAGATTGGCAGTACACAACAGAAAAATCAATCGATGATCTGTTAAGTGAGCTGGATTCTTTCGATAACGGAAATCTACCTGGTCTTCAACAGACTAAAATTAAAGAGATTCGATTTGGGGTAATGAATATTCGCTTGGACAAAAGCAAAGGCGCCCATAATATCGAGTTAATCTCCAGATTGCTTGAACATTATCATTCAGAATTGGATATGATTATCGGCAAATAATTGAGATGGGTAAAATAAAGTTAAATATTAATATTTTTCAAAACAAGGGATTTAAGGATGGATATGTTATGAATAAATTTCCGGATCAAATCATTCGAATAGCGATTGTCTTTGCAGTTCTTATTGGAATTGTCATTGCAATCAAACTTTTTGCTATCCCTCCGGAATTACAAGAACAGGGAATTTTCAGAACGTCAGCAATTGAGAGGGAGTTAGACCACCCATCTCAATTCGCAGGTTCAGAAATCTGTTCGGATTGTCATGACGAAGAATATGATTTAAAATTAAATGGTTATCACAGCACGTTATCGTGTGAAGTATGCCATGGCGCTGCGCTAGCCCACACCGAAGAGCCGGATGAATTTACACCCGATATCCCAAATAAAAGACGGTTGTGTGCAATTTGTCATACATACAACCTATCCCGCCCAACCGGTTTCCCGCAGATAAATCCATATGCACACAATCCTTTGGAGCCATGTATTACCTGCCATAATCCGCATGATCCGGTGCCTCCTGAATCTCCAAGAGAATGTGTAGCTTGTCATGCGAATATCGCGCGTACCCTGTCTGTTTCTCCACATGTAAAACTGGAATGCACAACCTGCCATGCCACACCTGATGAACACAAAGTTCATCCAAGATCTGTCCGTCCTGGAAAACCTGAAAATCGTGCTTTCTGTGGAAAGTGCCATGATCGTGGATCTGACCGCAAGGATGCACCAAAAATTGACGTCTCTTCACATGGCCAGAACGGAGAAAAGTATCTCTGCTGGCAGTGCCATTACCCTCATTTACCGGAGATAGATTGATGAAAAGAATTAACTTTATAAAATTATTAAGTAAATCCGCCATTGTCATTGCCACTGGAAATTTATTCGGCACAGTCTTACATGCTGCAACTAAATCGGTAAGTGTTACGATTAGCCATGTCAAACGCTATGCCTTAGGGATACAAATTGAGAAATGTATCGGTTGTGGTAATTGTGTTCTGGCTTGCAAAACTGAAAATGATGTTCCAAAAGAACCATTTTATTTTAGGACTTGGGTTGAAAGGTATCTCATTAAGAAAAACGATGATGTAGTGGTTCAATCTATCGAAGGTGGTGCAGGAAAGCTGAGCACCGAAATGGAAGAAAAAGATATTCTCAGAAGTTTCTTCGTTCCAAAACTTTGTAACCATTGTGAAAAACCTCCATGTGCTCAAGTATGTCCGGTTGGTGCCACATTCAAGACAGAAGAAGGCATTGTACTGGTGGATGAAAAACGATGTATAGGATGTAGTTATTGCATCCAAGCCTGTCCTTACGGCGCACGGTACATGCATCCGGAAAAACACATAGCTGATAAATGCACTCTCTGTTTTCATCGAATTAAATCAGGTGGAATTCCAGCATGTGTGGAAATCTGTCCCACCCAAGCCCGCGTATTTGGTGATCTTGAAAGCAAGGCAAGCCCATTGATTCGTCTTAAAAGGATGAAAAAGATACATGTGTTGAAACCTGAGCTGAACACAGAACCTAAAGTCTTTTACACAGATTTAGATGGAGAAGTAAAATGAATATTGCTGCTCACGAAGGATTGTTAAAGATACTTGGACAAGTATCCGGGTATATTTATCCAAATGAAATCGAAGTACACTGGTCAATTTTAATTGTTGTGTATCCTTACCTAACGGGACTTGTTGCCGGCGCTTTTATATTGGCGTCTTTAGTAAAAGTATTTAATGTAACGGCGTTGAAACCCACATACAGGCTTGCTTTGTTAACCGCGTTGGCCTTTCTATTGATTGCACCGTTACCATTGTTACTTCATTTGGGTCATCCCCTAAGATCATGGCAAATTTTCTTCACCCCAAATCTCAGTTCGGCAATGGCGATGTTTGGTTTTGTCTATGCTTGGTATTTGATGGTGGTACTCCTCCTGGAAATTTGGTTTGATTATCGGGCGGATATGGTGAATTGGGGGCAAACGGCAAAATTTCCCTTAAACTGGCTCTATAAGATTCTATCCTTATTTTCAAAAGATGTGAGCCCGAGAGCAAAAGTATTCGATAAAAGGATGGTAAAATACATAACCATCCTGGGTATACCTTCTGCATTCATCCTTCACGGTTATGTAGGATTTATTTTTGGTTCCATCAAGGCGAATCCCTGGTGGAGCAGCGTCTTGATTCCCATCGTTTTTCTCTTTTCAGCTATTGTTTCCGGTATCGCACTTGTCATGTTGTTGTATATGATCATCACTCCCTCTCGGGGTAAACCGATTGATATGAAATGTCTGGACAAGATAGCATCATTTCTGCTGTATGCAGCGATCGTGGATTTTTCTCTGGAAATTTTGGATTTCACACATCGTCTGTATGAGAGTGAGGAATCCATTAAAATTATAACTGATATGGTGGTCAATAAACTCTTCATCAGTTTAGTGGTACTCCAAGTTTTAATTGGGATGGTCATACCTCTGGGAATATTGATCCTTACTAAAGCTGCAAAATTTAATCAGGAACTTAGAAAATTACTCTACTTCGTCACAGCAATTTTAATCCAGATCGGTATTTTCAGCACGCGCTGGAATGTGGTTCTCGGTGGACAAATGTTTTCAAAGAGTCTGCGTGGTCTAACCTCGTATAATATGGAAATGATGGGGCGGGAAGGTTTTCTAATGGCTTTGGTATTATTAATAGCTCCATTTTTTATTCTTGCGATATTGATTAAATTATTGCCTCCATGGGGGAAAAATCCTGACGGTGAGTAATACAGAAAATTATAAATGTTTTTTAAAGTGATAGTATGCTGAATGATGTTTTGACTGATCAATAAAGACATCTGATCTACTATCCGTATGTTATTATATCCAAGATTACAAAATTTTAAAACCGGATCTCGCTGGGAATAGTTCCAGCGATGAGTCTTAGAAACGTCCTAGTGATCATGAATTAGGTCATTATTGAAACGGTTTATTTGATTCCAGACTTCATTTAATAGACTATTTGAGAGGAATTACCTATGTGTTATCTTGAATCTCGCATCATAAAAATAATCTTCACTCTTTCCATTTTCATTTTTACTCTAGCCCCCATTCTTAGCCAAGATTCCGACCCTATTTCATCAGACGATTGTCTCGACTGTCACGAAGAAAGCAAACTGGGATCCGATATTGCTAAAGATCTTTCTCATTCTATCCATGAGGGATTTGAATGTCAGGATTGCCATATTGATAAACTCATGATGCCGCATGTAATTGATCCTGATTTCACAATCGGATGTGATGGATGCCGGAATTGTCATGAAGAACAATCTGATGACTATACTGCTCATGGTCGTGAATCTGTAATTGGATGTGGTGATATCCCCACCTGCTCATCCTGTCATGGTGATCACGATGTACTACCATCAGATATGAAGAGCAGCAGGGTTCATCCAACTAACTTGCCAATTGTTTGTGGAAATTGCCATGAGAATCTGGATTTAATCCTCAAGCATGAACTATTACTCGACCACCCAGTTGAAATGTATACAAATAGTGTTCATGGAAAAGCCTCCAAAGGAGGAATTTATATGGCTGCAACTTGCAATGATTGCCATTCAACTAGTGGTACAGCGCATAAGATATTTTCTCCGGGTCATCCTTTATCTTCCATTAACCATTTCAATATACCCAAGACCTGCGGAGTCTGTCACAAGGGAGTAGAAAATGATTATTGGGATGGAATACACGGTAAGCTGGTAAAACGTGGGGAAACGGATGCCCCGGTCTGCACAGATTGTCATGGCGAGCATGGTATTATATCTCCGGATGATCCCCGCTCACCGGTGTCAAAATCCAGAGTTGCACAGGCAACTTGTTCGCCCTGTCATGAATCGACCAAGCTGAACGAAAAATATGGGCTACCCACTGAAAGATTAACAACTTTTGTAGATTCCTATCATGGATTAAAAAGTAAGGCTGGTGATACTCATGTTGCAAATTGTGCATCATGCCATGGCGTCCACCGCATACTGCCCAGCACTGACTCTTCTTCAACTATTTTCCCTGGAAATCTTCAACACACATGCGGTGAATGCCACCCTGGAATTTCCGTGCGTCTGGCTTCCGCTCCCATTCATGGAGTTTCGGGAAATGGCCTACAAACATCTCTGGCAGATATCGTTGAAAATATTTACATCGTTGCAATTGTCATTATCATTGGATTGATGATTCTTCATTGGATTTTGGATTTGCTAAAACAAATCCGAGGAATCATGGCTAAACCCCAGATTCGGCGCATGCGTTTGAACGAAGTCTGGCAACATGCTTTTTTAATGATTAGTTTCATTACTCTTGTGATCACCGGTTTTTCACTTCGATTTAGTGAGTCGTGGTGGGTTCAATTCATGTTCGGTCACGTGGGAGGTTTTGAAATTCGGGGAATTGCCCATCGGATATCGGCAGTAATCTTCATCCTGACCGTACTCTGGCATACGATATATTTGATCACCAGTAAACGCGGTAACCAATTTTTCTGGGATATGTTGCCAAAATGGAAAGACTTTACCGAGTTCTTCCAAAGAATCAAATATTACCTCAGCCGCAGAAAAGGTGAACATCCAATATTTGGAAGGTTCAGTTATGTGGAAAAAGCAGAATACTGGGCGCTGGTCTGGGGCACCATCGTCATGATATTCACGGGACTTTTTCTCTGGTTTGATAATTATTTCATCCAATTTATCCCGAAGGGGTTTTTAGATGTGACCTTGGTCATCCATTACTGGGAGGCGTGGTTAGCGACATTGGCTATCGTTGTCTGGCATTTTTACTCAACTATATTTAGCCCTGACGTCTATCCTATGAATCCCTCCTGGCTCACCGGTACAATGCCGGAAGATATGTACACACATGAACATCCCGGTTATGTGGACGAAGCTAAACAGCAAATGGATGAAGAACTGAAAGCTGAAATGAAAAAATTAGCATCTTTGCAACATGATCAGGAATCTGACGATGAAAATATTAATTAATCTAAACACTTATAATTCCAGACAAAATCAATGACTATTAACCGTAAAGATTTTTTAAGAACGGTTGGAGTACTCACTGGAGCAGCAAGTATTTCAACTCTGAATGCAAGCATTCAGCATAATGTAGACCTTGATCGGCTCGGTGTTCTTTCAGATTTAACTCTTTGCATCGGATGCAGAAAATGTGAATTTGCCTGTAACAAATCCCATGGTCTGCCATATGAATCAATTGATAAATATGATGACCCATCCATTATGGAGAACTTCCGAAGACCGACTTCTACCCAACATACGGTAGTGAATCGTTATCCAGAAAAGGGAAATAATGGATTACCACTTGATGTAAAAGTACAATGTATGCATTGTGAACATCCAGCATGTGCATCTGCTTGTATTGTGGGGGCACTGCAGAAGGACCCGAAAGGGCCTGTTACTTATGATGCAGCCAAATGCATCGGTTGTCGCTATTGCATGGTAGCATGCCCTTTTCAAGTTCCACAATACCAGTATGACAATGCTTTGACCCCAATTCTGATGAAGTGCGACCTCTGCTACGACCAGAATATAAAAAACGGACAGCTCCCATCATGTGTAGCGATGTGCCCTCGTGAGGTAATGGTTTTTGGACAGCGCAAGGATGTTCTCGCGTTGGCTCATGAAAGAATCCGGACCCATCCTGATCGTTATATTGATCATGTCTATGGTGAAAATGAAGTCGGTGGTACATCTTGGATGTATATCTCCAGTGAACCATTTGAAAATATCGATCTGCCAACGCTTTCCTATGAATGTCCTTCACATCTCACTGAGAACATTCAGCATGGTATATTCAAGGGATTCAGTGGACCTATTCTCCTGTTTGGCCTGCTGGGTCTGGCAATGAAGCTTTACCGGAAAGACGAGGAATAGCATGCGCCAGACCAATGGAATAAACAGAAATGATCTGAAATTCTTTACTCCCGGTGTGATCATCATCACAATCTTTGCATGCCTGGGTATTTTTAGTATTATTTACCGATTAATTTTTGGTCTTGGAGCGGCAACTAACCTGGATGGTCAATATCCGTGGGGAATTTGGATTGGGATTGATGTAGCTTCAGGAGTGGCGTTGGCAGCCGGTGGATTCACTTCCAGTTTTATTGCCCATATTATGCATCGTGAAAGGTATGATGTAATCACTCGTCCTGCTCTATTGACAGCCTTATTAGGATATACTTTCGTAGCGATTGGTGTGATGATTGATCTTGGACGGTATTACTGGATATGGCACCCAATCATGCCATCAATGTGGCAAGGTAATTCAGCATTGTTCGAAGTCGGCATGTGTGTAATGCTCTATGTAACGGTATTATACATTGAATTTATGCCAATCGTCATTGAAAGATTTCTTGGAAAAGTAAACTTCCCCGGAATTTTATCAATACTGAATCACACAACTGAAATAATCTTACGGATTTTTAATCGCTTCTTGTCGAAAAGCATCTCTCTATTTATCATTGCTGGAGTGGTGCTGTCATGTATGCATCAATCTTCGCTTGGAACTCTGATGGCTATTGTTCCTTCAAAGTTGCATCCATTATGGCATACTCCAATTTTATCTTTACTATTTCTGATGTCCGCTTTTTCTGTAGGAATTGCAATGGTAATTTTTGAATCGATACTTGCCTCAAGAAGTTTAAAAATACCCTTTGAAACACCTGTATTATCCCAATACGCCCGTTATATTCCACTGCTTCTGTGGATCTACCTGTTTGCAAAAGTTTTGGACATGGTGAGTCGGGATTCTTATGTATATTTGCAACATGTTACCCTTGAAAGTAGTTCGTTTTTTTTAGAAATGGTGCTGGGTGTAATCTCACCAATTCTCATTTTATCATCAAGACGGTTACGAAAAAAGGTTCCTTGGCTTTTTACCGGTGCTGCACTCACAATATTTGGAGTATTATTAAACCGTATCAATGTATTTGTGATTGGGTATTCCCCACCCTATGCCACTGAACGGTATGTCCCTTCAATTATGGAGATTCTGGTGACGGTTGGTCTAATTAGTTGTATCATCCTGCTTTACCGATTCTTTGTATTTCATTTTCCGGTACACCATGCATTTAAAGGAAAGCACTATGAAGGATAATCGTCATTTCCAAACGCTCTGTATTTTTATGGTCATGTTCCTTTTTATTTTATCGGGTCAGAATTTGCAACTGCCGAAATCTCATTTAGAGATGAACACCTATTGCATGAGCTGTCATACATGTGATAACCCGACTGATGATAACCCATGTCTGGAGATTTGCCCCAGGCATGGAGGAAAATTCAAGGGAACGCATACGGTAGATGAAGGACCAAAAATTGTCATTATGGATCAGTTATCCGACATCTATTCTTCGGTTGTATTCCAGCACGAATTGCACGCAGGCATGTCAGAAATGAGTGGAGGTTGCGATTTATGTCACCATTTTTCAAATCCGGATGAACTCGTTCCCCCGTGTCGTGAATGTCATAAAATAAAGGACAATTACACAAATATCGCGATGCCATCCCTGAAAGCCGCCTATCATCGGCAATGCCTTAACTGTCACCGTGAATGGAGTCATGAAACAGAATGTTCTACGTGTCACCTTGTCAAGAGAGAACAAGAAACCATCAGTATAGTGCCTGATCCTACTGATATTATGGGTGCGTACCACCCTCGCATTGAGGCTGAAGAACGATATGTATATTCTACGAATTACCCAAATTTTCCCATCGTTACATTCCATCATACTGATCATGTGGATTTATTTGGAGAAAAGTGCGTTGATTGTCATAGTGGAAATAGCTGTCTCCGATGCCATGAAAACGGTGGATCTGATGAGCCTCCCCATATTGAAAACCTGCATAGTAAACAGACTTGTTGCAATTGCCACACCCAGGCTTGCCGCGAACCAGACCAATGTATATTTTGCCACAAGGATCATGAAATGCCTAAATTTAATCATACTACTTCCGTAGGATGGGATTTGGGAGATCGGCATGAAGATGTGGCATGCCAGTCCTGTCATGGCCCCCTAAAAACATTTATTATACCATCCAAAGTGTGTACAAATTGCCATATTCATTGGGATTTGGATATATTTGATCATGGAACCACCGGACTTATTTTAACCGATGATCATGTAGAGTTTGAGTGCACTGAATGTCACCTGAATGAAGATTTCTCTGCACCGCCAGATTGTGAAAATTGTCATGACCCCGAGGAGATCAATTATCCGGATTCACTACCGGGATATAAGAATAAATAAAATGATCTTTATTAGTATATCCCTGAAGCGTACCACCTGGATAAGATATCAAGTGCAATTCGATTATTTTTTGATAATATCCGCATCGTAAAACCTTTTCCTTGGATATTTTTTACCAATCCCTGTAGATTTTCCCGAACAATAAATCAGGATTGACACATGGCGTATGATGAGGGATTGGCAGAACGAATTGAATTATTTTTCAGTGATCGTCCGGATGTAGAAACCAGAAAAATGTTTGGTGGATTATGTTTCATGGTATCCGGTCACATGTGCTGCGGAATCGTTAGAGATTCTTTGATGGCAAGAGTGGGACTTGATAACTATCGATCTTGTTTGTCTAAAACTCACGCCCGTGAGATGGACTTTACCGGGAAGCCCATGAAGGGAATAATCTATGTTTCCCCGGAGGGAGTCGCAGAAGATGATGACCTGGCGTTTTGGGTTGAGGAATGCTTGACTTTTGTCATGATGCTCCCACCCAAAAAACCAAAAACGCGGATAGGGATATAACCATTTCCTTTAGAACGCACTGGGTTTCTAAATTCCGATTCTATCTTCAAAAACTGGCACTGACCATTTCAACCGTTTTACTGTTCATCCCGTTATTTGTCATTGCCGGGGATCCAATTTCCCTTGATACCATTCCCCCACCTCTCCCCGATCCGTTCTTCTATTTTGGTCAGGATTACGGTTCTGAATCTCAATTCGGAGCGTTGAATGTCTTTCTTAACGTGGGGTTTGTTACTACGGGTCGGATGACACAAAGTCCGCGGTTTTCAGACATTGACTTCAATAGGAACGGCACAATCCTGTTCAATTCCCTTTTCCATCAACGTCACGCCATTAACGAAGATTATGACAACGGACTCACTGGTTTCTTCACGAGCGAGTTCGTACCCTCATATCTCCCTGCAATTCCAAATTATTTACTTCATTTTGTGGGTGAGGGTATGCTTTCTAGAAAGTTAGAGGAATACTATCAGTCACGCGGATTTCAGGGAATTTGGCCCAAGGTACTGTCGATTTCAGCCGTTGTGGCCTCACAGCAGGTCAATGAACTGGTGGAGTTCGGATACGTTCTACATCCAAAATCGGACCCGGTGGCGGATCTCTACTTCAACACCGCAGGGATCGTTGCGTTTTCTTTAGATAGTATTGCGAAGCTGTTTTCAAATGAGTGGGTTCGGCTCTATTACTGGCCGGGACAGCCCGTCGTTGATATTCGAGATAGTGGCCTCTTCAACCATGGAGAGACTTACCTCCTTCGAACCACCTTGGGCAGCCGAACCGATTGGAAGTTCGCACTTCTGTTTGGCCTCCCCACCAATGGACTTGGCGTATCCATCCCATTGGAAAATGGCGATAATCTTACCATCATGCCTCTTGCCACGGACCAACTCATCCGCCCGAGAGGATACGAAACCCCCACGCGCGAGGAATTGTTAACACAATTGAACGGAGATGATCTCGATCAAAAAGTCTCGCATGATCTGGTCATCAAGGAGTTCAACTATTCTGTGAACTTGTACTGGGATCGGAGCGGTTCCCTCTTGGCAAGCCTTGCTATCTGCTACGAACCAGAGTTCAACCTATCCCTTAATGTGTATCCCAGTGTTATGAGTGTGGGTCCCGTAGGTGTGGGTGGCTATCTGGTAGCATCACAGAATGGCGCCAGTACGGTAGGTATGACACTGTCGGTGAGTCCGGTGGTGCTGGGTACACGATTTTGATATGGAGGTAGAATTTCAAGAATATTTTGATAGCAGATTTGCACAAAGGACAGTTTGTTCATTATAGTTTTGAATGTTTATTTTTCATCATATTCAAGAGCTGTTAGGACACAAGAGTAGAAAAACGACTGAAATATATACTCACGTGTCCTCTAAATATTATAGAAAATTCAAAGCCCAATTGACGAATTATTAGGGGAGAATTAAACAAAGGTGAACATACACTGCGATATCGGGTGTGTATATTCACCTTTTCGAATCGAGATTGTCTGTGTATGTGTAATACACATACATAATCGTTGTACAACATAACTGATAAAAAAGGCTAAAAGAATGAGCTCAAACAAAAAAAATGAAAATGATCTAGTAAGAAAGTTTCTCGAATTAGATAAACAAGAGAATGAAATTAAACAACGTAGAGCAATTTTAAGGAAACAAAAAGCTTGGTATTTAAACCCATCAAATATAATAGGAATTTTAACAATTATTGTTACAATTTCAATAACCGTTTTTACAACCTGAGTTCAAGTGTTAAGTGCAACAATTGATACTTCCTCGAAAAATACCTGATAAGGCGTTTTGAACCCAAGGCATTTTCTAGGACGGTTATTTAGCC
>JABMOW010000127.1 GCA_013204025.1 Fidelibacterota bacterium
ACACTATCATAGTCCAAGCTGCCTTTGAAGGGTGGATTGGCCAGGATCAGGGTAAACTGCTCCCGGATATCCGCATTACTCTCACTGAGAGAATCCTTACCAATGAGATCTGGTGTCTCAATTCCATGGAGCTGGAGATTCATAGCCCCGATCCGAAGCATGGTTGAGTCAAATTCAATCCCGGTAAACATGTCTGAATTGAAATGATCCCTGAAGCCTTTTTCGTGAAACCAATCGGAATGATTGGCATGCATGTATTCGGCGGCCCCCACCAGGAATCCCGCTGTTCCACAGGCCGGGTCACAGATAATATCATCCTTTTGGGGCTGCACCATATCCACCATCATCTTGATAATGTGTCGGGGGGTGCGGAATTGTCCGTTTTTGCCTGCAGAGGCTATCTTAGAGAGCAGATATTCGTAAAGGTCACCCTTGGTATCCCGGTCATCCATTTTGATCTTGTCTATCATCTGAACCACTTGATCCAAGAGTCTGGGTGTCGGGATCATGAAGGTGGCACCACGCATGTATTTGGCAAAGACCCCGGCTTTGTCACCAATGCCTTTCATGTGCTCAAAGACGGTCAGGTTTCCGGCATCGACCTGAGGGATGGTGAACAGGTTATACATGACTTCGGGATCGGCATTTTTGAATGAGTTCCAGCGAAAGCGGCTCTGTTCTGTGGTGTAGTAGGTCTCCCCCATTTTGATACCGGCAATATTGGATTTCTTTTCTTCCAGGAGCTGGCGTTCATCCAGTCGGCGGATAAACAGCAGGTAAGTGAATTGCTCAATTACAGTTAATGGGTTGGCAATACCGCCGGTCCAAAATGATTCCCATATTTTGTCAACTTGATTGCGTAGTTCTCCAGTTATCATAAGTATAATCCTTTTAGTATTTATTACTGACTTACCAAGTCTCTATAATTCTCAAGCCATCTATATTTTTGTTTAATCTTTGGATCCTTTGAATTTCTATTTCTTTCTATTATAGAATCAACAATCTGGATGATGTTCTCATAGTTACTATCCGAATTTGTAGTCCATTGGATTGTAAATGTCCCTGCATTGCTCACAAGATGTTCATCTTTAGCTCTCGTAATATGCAAATTTAAAAGATCGAGAAAATATGTTCCATCACTATCTAGACGAAGCATGTTTTTCAATTGACAGTTTTGGCTAAACGGTTCTGAGGATGGGTTCCGAACATCAATATAATTGTTAAGTCCTTCACTTATGATAATACGCGGAAATATGGCTATTTCTGATTCAAGCTGGTAGGCTTCAATTAAAGCTGGACCGATAGTGATATCTTTTTCATCATCTGTCCAATACATATCTCCAATTGTGATTGCACCGCGAAGACAAATTCCATTTTTCCAGAGACTGTCTTGCAAATAGCGAGTCATTAAGAACAAATGAGAAAGGTCTCTTGGGTCTTCTTGGAGAAAAAGAACCATTGTGTCTGAAAAGAATCTAGTTTGGACAGAAATTGTTCTATTCTCTCCTTTCTCACTACTCACCTTTTTCCCACCCGATGGAAAGCTTCCTGATATTTTAAGAGCCTCAATTAACATTTCTAGGTTTTTAGAACTATCTTTGGTCTCCATTACTTTGGTTCGAAATCCAAGGATATCTAAAAATGCCACAAAGCAGTTTTTGTATTCAAATTTAATTACTTCATTTTCAGTCATATGAACACCTAACTGTAAAAAGAATAATAGTTGCTAACCAATCCAGATTTTTCAGCTCTTGTTCCTGGGCCACCATTTTGATGATTTACTATTTTTGTTGGAAGATAAAGTCTCAAATCCGTTACGTGTAACTTTGGCCATTAGTCTTCGTCTTTCATCAAGAAACTGTAAATATTCCATATTTTCCCATCCATCTGGTAATGCATGCCAATAGTACATATCATGTTTCTCTTCTTCGTTAAATCGAGAAAGGTATTTTGATAAATATTCAGCCGGTGCCATATCGGAAATAGCAATATTATCCTGCCATTCAACTAAGGCATAGTTTGCAATTTGATTGATTTCCTGCTGTCTAAATTCACTGGTTTTTGCAAGATGTGCTTTGGGGAATAAATGGTGTCTTTCCAGAGGTGACTTCTTTGCACGTAATCCGGAATCTATCAAATCTGAGACTTTAATATTTGAAAATAACCCTCGCGCTCCAAGTAGATTTAAGGCGGCGTAGTATGCAAATAGCGACGGACCCCTAGCAGCAGTTGAAGCGAGTTTATTCGGCAATGTTATGTCCCAGAAATCGTCAGTCAATGTTTCGGTAATAATTGTATCAAGCAGATTGATATATGCTTCGCCATCAGAACATCCTCTTAATCTATTCAGATCCTGTTCCATGATAGATTCTGGTGATCCACTATACCGGCCAGTCATAGATGACATAAACATCCAACGCGCAATCAAATTTCTCAGAAGATACGGATCAACTTTATAATCTATTTTTCCAATTAGATAAAAAGTATAGGCGTATACTACAGCCATCTTGGATGAGATCATATCGGATCGACGATATCCAGCAGCTAACATCGATTTAAAGAAATCATGCCAGTTTTGGACATCTAATACAGTTGTCTGTGCTTCTTTTAAGATCTTAAACTGTTTTGTCCGCCTTTCATCTGAAAACTCACGGGTTTCTAAATCTTTTCCCCTGAGAATATTATATACATGGTGTAATCTAGCCCGCTTGAATCCTAGGCCTATAGCTGTTCGTAATAAATGGTCTGGGTCGGGCTGCAAGAATATATTGTAAGGACTTGGTCCAGATTCAGATGGGATGCGTGATTCCCTCGAAAACGACTCTAATTCAGTTCTGCCTTCATCCCAGAATACCGACATCAGTGTTAAAATAAAGTCGGATTGATTTAATAACGTACCTTGACTATTAATTCTGACAAAAACATCAGCTACATCCTGCTCATTAACTGTCCTTGATAGTTCCAAAGCAGTGAATGGATATGCCTGCAAGTCATATAATTGATCAATTGATTCAAACAACATATCTTCGGTCTCATCTGAATAGTCAGTCTTCTCCTTCAATTTTGCGAGGAAGTCTTTTACATATCTATGTCTTGGGACACTACCAGACCAAAGTTGACTTATATCAGGAATCCACTCTGGATCACGTCTAATTGCAGCATCAGCTACTTCAAACTTTTGATCTTTTGGTCGGAATGCGATGTATATTCTTTCCGTTTTGTAATTCTCTCGTACAACTGCAATACCTCTCAGTACGGCATAAAGTGATGTCAGTCTTTGTTGGCCATCGACAATTAGCAATCGAGGGACCTTTTGTTTTGTATTTGCACCAATTTGGCGGTGATCTTCACCAATTCCATTGGCCCAAAACAATAAATACCCAACTGGAAAACCTTTATACATTGAGTCAAATAGATCACGAACTTTTGCATTTGTCCATACAAACGGTCTTTGTAGCTCGGGTAAACCGATTTCACCAATCTCAATATCCTGAATCAGTTTATTCAGTGAATATGTAACATCTTTAAATAGTGTAGTGC
>JABMOW010000128.1 GCA_013204025.1 Fidelibacterota bacterium
CAGGATAAGTGGGAGATTGAGCTTAGTAAGCTGCGTCTGTTTGATGTTTATTTGAGCAAGCGACTACCAGTGAAGCTAAAGGTTAGTGATACTATATTAAAGTCTGCTAAAGCTGAAATTGCTGGTAGTATTAAGGCTATGCAGGAGCTAACAGAAAATGGCATATTCAACACCGTTTTCGAAGAGAATTGCCCTATGACTGAGTTAACATATATGTGTCCCAGATGTCAGTTTAAGGAAGTTTGTTACCCAGACAGTTGGCGGGATTTGTAAAACACAACCGCATGGCCATGCCTCACTGATTTCATGGGGTGTGCTCGTAAGGCGAGTTATTGCTCGGCTTAGGGGAGAAAATGGGCTGTAAATGTGTGCACTGGTTGGTGGGCTCGTAGCTGTTGAGTGTAGTAAGAAGTACGCTATCTCTGGACTGTACCCCAAAGACGGATTTTAAAAGTAGAGATTGGGGCGGTGATCGGGCAGAAGTTATCAGTTAATGATTGAACAAAATAACTGGACTCAGGCTGAATTGTCCAGGCACCTTGGTGTTAGCAGGGCTTGGGTGACGAAGGTTCTAAAAAATGACAATATTTGTTCAGTTTCTTAGCTTATTTCCTCCATTATGGAATTATATCTAATCTGGAGTAATTTAGAGGAGTCTATCATTCTAGTTAAAAATTCTCTTGTGGATGCCTGATCCTCAGTCGTTTTACTTAAATCTGTTTGGATCTGGTCAATAACAGTTTTCTGCTGTTTTAGCTTAAGATTCACAGGTTCTACAATTTCACCTATGGCAGTTTGATTGATTATTTTACTCATTCGGCGGCCTGCGCTATGTAAATTGTTTAGAAAACGATCAACTGCTAGTAGGGCACGTTGATTATTAACCATCTCACTTGAATCAATATATGACCGGTGAGATCTTTGCTGATTAGATTTTTCATCCATTAGTGCAGCTGCACCAAGTCCTAGGAGTAATCCAATCCCACCAGTAAGGATTCCTATGCCAATAATTCCAGCGGTACCAAATGCTGCTGTTGTCGCAAGTGTACCAGCTGCGGTAATTGTCGTAGCTGTAACATTACTTGCAATTGCAGCTCCTGCGACAGCGCCAAGCCCACCACCAATCGCTGCGCCAGCTTTCCTGTCATTCATAACAGTATCCACACTTCTATATTTGCGATGGATTTGTATTGCATTTACAGAATTACTTACCTCAGAAGTGAGATTATTTAGTATTCCCTTTATTTCGTTGCCCAAAATGATTGAAGAAACACCAAATTCCTCGAGAATTGAATCAAATTCAGATTGTACTGATTGTTTGAAAGATTGAATCGTGTCACGCTGGAATGTGAGAATATTATTCCGCAGGACATTTATATCTGGTTCATTCTGCAAGGCTGGTTTTAATGATGAGTTCAAATATTGTTCGCGGTCTTCAATTATCCTTTTTATATCTTCTTTGACTTTATTCTCTTTGGCTTTAATACTCTTCTCCAGAGCCCTGCGCCTATTCTCGAAATTACCCAGGGTTTTCTGTGATTCTTTCAGCTTCCCAATGACGATATCTTTCTCAGAATTGAGGGCTCCCATCCTCTGGGCCAAAGAAGAATTAATGCTCTCCAGATGGTCAAGCCCTTTCTGGACTTTGCTCCTCAGCAGCAATCCTCCGCGGCCCTTTTCTAGGAAACCTAGCAATTTGCGCTCAAAGTCGGGAAAACCAGTCGCGTTCAGGCTTGTAGCGTCGGAAGTCAATTTTGCCTGTAGAGCCGGTTTTGAAGCGACCAGGTGTATGTCGGGATTTGGAACGTATTGTGACAATCTTTCATCAATTCTCTTCTCAGCCTCTTTCCTGTCTTGAAAGCTTACATCATCAATTCTATTAATAATAAAGATTAAATTAGCAATGCTTTGGCTGAGAATCTTCTTATCAAGAAACTCTACCTCAGATTCAGAAATAGGTTGCATTGGATCAAGAAGCATAATAACTGCGTCAGCGCTTGCTAGATATGAATAAGTAATCTCTTCTCTCCATGTTTCCGGATCGTTTACACCTGGTGTATCAACAAGGATAATACCATTCCCGGTAAATTCATTTGGATACCAAACTCGAACCATATTAATATTTTTAACATTAATGTTTTTACGCGACACAAGTTTTTCTAATTCATGTTCGGGTTCCTTTCCATCAAGATCAATCTTTTCAACTTTCCCATTCTTAAAATAAATCTCAGCGTGTGGATTTCCATTATCAAGTATTGTCACTCCAGCCGTACATACAGAGGCTCTAGATGGAAAGACTCTAGCACCAATAAGTGCGTTAAGGAAGGTGGATTTCCCTCTGTTGACCTCACCTACCACAGCCACGCTCAATTCACCCTGATCAAGACTCGCGATAGACATCTCAAGTTCTTTGGAGTCTAATGGAATCTCTTTTGCAAAATTGATATGATCCTTCAAAAGTGATTTTAGTTGAGTTCGATACTTAAATATTTTACTCATGTAATACTCCTAATTAGCATTTCGTAATTGAGTTCTCTCTAATCTTTGCTGTCTAATAATTCCTTGAGAAATTTGCCGGTAACATCATTAATAATCAGTATCGAGTCAGCAACCCCCATAATTGAGAAGGATATATAGGAAAAAACCTATCCCAAAAATAACTTCCCCGCAACCCATGTTATTCTTACTGCCATACTCCTCCTGTTTTTCCTGCTCTTCATTATACTTTTTTGTCTTTACGTCTTGATTAAAATCCGGTGCTGAATCCAATGCTAGTTTGGTTATATGCAGATATTCTTTACAACCTGTTCGATTTTGTTCATTATACACTCGATCTAGTATTTGTTTACGATAATCCCAAGCCAATTTATTTGATAATTCAGTTGCCTTTAAGAAAGTTTTATTGGCTAATTCAAAAAGTTGATTCTTTGCCTGATTTGAAGCAATATCTACTAGTTCAAGACACGCATCATTTATATTGTTATTTTTAATAATTATATCTAATAATAATATATATGTTTCTACTGAATCTTGTTTTAATCCCAATTTTGCCTGATCTACTGCTATGTATCCTAATAATTGACTCTGTCCTTTTGAGTACAACGAACTTTTACAAATTCGATCAACCATGTTTTGAAATGATTTTGATGCTTGCTTTTCAAAACCGGCTAAGAACTCCTTATTAGCAATAAATCTTAACTTTTCAACTGACTTGCCAATATCCGAAATCTTAAAAGCCTCTTGATTAGCCACACCAAATGCCTTCTCAGCATTATCAAAAAATCCAATTTCTGAATTAGTAACTGCAATTTGAACTAACCTTTGAATCCTTCTTTCTCTAAACCAAGTTTTGTTTGCTTTTTTTAGACTTAATTCAAAGGTGCTTGAAATAATTTTATGTAGCTCATTGTGATCTGGATATTTTTTGAATAACTCAAATGCTTTTTTCAAGTTCATTCGTTTTATAAACTTAATTTGTTGAAGCTCTGCCTCACGGTTGTGCAATTCAGTTAGCATTTTATTAACCTTCGAGGTCACAATTGTATATTCTTGATAGTATTCTGCGATCTCTATTTTCTCATCAATAGTTAATACTGTGATTGAATTGCGCGATTCTGATTCCAGTTCTAAGTCTTTATATTTAGAAAATAAAGTGATGTAGTAGTTTTTCAGTCTAGTCAAATCGGAATTATACTTATTTATATCAATCCATTTGACTTTCACCTGTTTCAAAATGGGAAGGCATTCTTTCTCAATATATCTAGAAAGTTGTTTATAATCTTCAAATACATTACATACTTTTTTTATTTGTATCACAAGTTCTGAAGTGCGATGAGGTGAAACAAGTAAAGGTATAATTTTTTCTAATTCTGGAAGCAGTCTATTTGCTGATTCATATTTACAATTGTTTAAATAATCATTTACTTCATCCGTTAACTGAATTCTTTGTTTCTCAACCGCATCATCCTTCTTTGCTTTATATCTTTTGATGATATTCCTTAATTCTAATTGTTCAGTAAAAGACAATTCGGCTCTCGGTATGTACTCCACAACTGAATTTATCTTATCCGTACATCTGATTAAGTCCCCTTCTTTGAAATACTTTAAGGCCTCTTTTTGAATGTTATCGATTTCTCTCAAAGCTTCATCGCGATTACATATACGTTTATCTAATGCATTAATTCGTAGATCAATTTCATTAACCTCAGAGTTGAGTTTTAGGCCTCTCAACTGTTTGTTGGCATGCTGTAAAATACTTAGAGCTGAATCAGGATCATCCTTCTCGCATTCATCAGCGCGATTTATTTCGCCATTCATAGCGTCAAGAATATTAACCTTCTGGGTAAGATTTGTCTCGCAACGACTAATACCATCCAACGCTGGTTGTGTATTTAACTTTGCAAGCTCCAGTATAGCAAGTAAATCATAATAGATTTTATACGCTAGGTCGAATTGTCCCTCAAATTCTAATGTTTTTCCTTTATTGAAAAGATCTTTTTCAGGATTCCCTAATCGAAATAAAAGAATCTTCCCCCGTTCAAGCGCAATTAATTCAACTATTACTTTAATAAAGTCACCAAAATGGTTTACAAGTTCTTTTTCAACCTCGGCGGTTTCTGGATCAATCATAGCTTTTGCCGAAAGCTCAAAAAGTTGCGGAGGTACAGCACCATACCAATGTTTTGGTAATGCATCATTCCTGACAAAATCTATTACATCATCACGCTCTTCTAAATCAATTAAGTCTAATTTATTGAGAACGACATAAGAATTATATACCTGCTCGCTGATGGTGTTCATATATTCGAATTCTGTGCGTTTTACACCACCGCTACGAGCATCCAACAACAGAATTGCAATATCTGTTTGTCTCGATACAGCTTCTGTGAATTGTTGATGCTTTGTAAACTCTGTACCTAAACCAGGCGTATCAACGATTTCAATTCCAGACTTCAGCCAGTCTAAAGGTAACACTAAAGAAATATGGTCTACTTTCTCTGCTTGTTGATTCTCTGTAGTCCATCGGTGTAGGAATTTTTTAATTGTAGCCTGTTGTCTTTTCAATGTGTTAAGCGTATTCGCTTGCCCGACAAAGAACGCCCAGAATGGTGGTTGCTCCTCGAATAGCATCAATATTTCATCTGTTTTTAGATGAACAAATATATTGAATTCTCGTCCATGTTTTATGTAAACAGGGACTGCTGTTGTCGGGGTGACAGCCACAGATAAAATTTCTTCACCAATCATTGCATTAATAAAAGTGGATTTTCCGGTGCTAAACAAGCCAAATACCGCTATACGGATTGGTGAGTTTCTAATAAAATCAAGAACCTTGCCTACAGGCATGTTCAGATCAGCTTTATTGCCAGAACTACTAGATTTCATTAACTATTTCATCAGTTTGAGCGATAAGTGTGATACTATAATTAAAACTGTTAGAAATAAAACCCTCATTAATCCTACCTGTTGGTTAATAAATGATGCATTGATTTTATATACGATATTATTAATATTAAATAGATTTAATAGTTTAAATATGTACAATCTCAATTATACATAATCTGTGTACATAAAAA
>JABMOW010000129.1 GCA_013204025.1 Fidelibacterota bacterium
CAAAGCGAGTCTGTTTCGGGAAGCAGCTCAAGCCTAGCGCGTTATCCCTGTTTCACTGCCAATACAATCGGTGGAAGACTTTCGGACATAACCGGTAGCACCGTTTAGAACAATACCATCGTATTGTTCGATCTTTTCATAGCCTCCCCGAACGAATCTCTCGTAATTTCATCCCATGAAATATGACGGCACAATTGTGAAAATGGAAAGTACCGGCACCGATCCGGTAACCTATCACCTACCTGTCGGCGATGATTATATCCCCATCAGTAATTACATCGGGAAGTACATTTCTTTAGAGTTTCGCGGTGATATTTTTTGTATCGGCTGCGGACGAAAAACCAGTAAATCCTTCGCTCAGGGATATTGTTATCCGTGTATGCTCTCCGAACTGGAAACGTCCAAAAACTGTGTTATGTTCTGAATGTTCATATTCATTTAATTCATGCTAGCTAACAATTATGTCCAGATATTAATTTTGCTAGCAAGATATATAATGTACTGGAGTTGGTTGAAGTGCCACTTATAACTCAAAATTAGGAATGTTTTATGGAGATTAATAAGTATCGTATCATTTTGATTTTTGTAATATCAGCCTTGGCTGCGGGTAATGATCTTAATATTACCGGAGAGGTTCGATATAGATCAGAAAATTTTAATAATTTCAACAACGCCTTAATAAAAAATGATGTTGACTCATATCTGCGCACACGATTGAACATGGCGTTTGAACCAATCAATAACGTAGGTATTTATTTACAATTCCAAAATTCACGGCTTTTCGGAGAGGAAACGAGTACGCTGGATGGATCTGCTGATAACATTGATCTTCATCAAGGATTTATTTCTATTAATAATCTTTTTGATTCCCCTTTAAACATTGACATTGGAAGATATGAAGTTAATTATGGAAATGAAAGATTAATCGGTGGTCATGACTGGCATAATGTTGGGCGAAGTTTTGATGGAATAACAATTAAATATGAAAACCAAAATTATTCATATGATTTATTCGATTTTAGGCTAAATGATTCAGAACTCTTTCCAACAATCGGGGACAAAAGACTTCTTGGTATAAATACGACTTATTCTGGTGAAACTTATCTGGCAAGCGCTTTGGTAATTAACGATTCAGATAGCCTGATTGAGTTAAATACAGCTGATATCTTTTTTATGAAAAAGTTTGGAGGAGCGTTTATTTTTGAAGGCGAATTTGCTCTTCAGGATGGAAGGGAAAATGGAGTAACTAAAAAGAGCCAACTTTATTCGATAAATTTATCTGTTTATGACCAAAATGTACAACTAAACGTAGGGTATGAATTTTTGAGTGGTGATAACTCAGAAACACCAGATAGAAATGAAACTTTCAATCCTTTGTACGGATCCACTCATAAGTTTAATGGTTTTATGGACAACTATTCTAACATACCCCAGTATCCATTTGATTCTGGTTTGGAGAATATCCATTTGGGGATATCTGAGTTAAATATTGGAGGTGTAGATTTAGAGTTTATTTGCCATATTTTTAACCCCGAATTCAGATCAGAAAATAATGATGAATTCGGAATTGAATTGGACTTTACATTTGAAAAAATATATAACGAATATGTTACATTTTCAGGCGGATGTTCCCGGTTTTCAAAAGGGCATTATTTATTATTACCATCTGGCGATTTTTCGTCAATGTTATATTTTTCGACAACAGTTCGATTCTAATCCAATATATTTAATTATTTTAAATACTAATCACTAATTTTCACGAACACATTTGCCAGTTGGTGGTGATTGATAAGTAAATTAATAATTTATGAAATATAAACTATTTGTGTCGATTAGAGTCACTTTCCACAGTCAATATATAAATTAGCTCTCCTAGAATACCAATTATTCTGTGATTCGGATTAAGGATTCGTTCCTTTTTACAGCACACTTCCCTTGGTGAAACATATCTGTCGGATATCTACGCTCTTTTTTCTTGCTAATCTTTTCCTACCCTCCCCGAACGAATCTCTCGTAATTTCATCCCATGAAATATGACGGCACAATTGTGAAAATGGAAAGTACCAGCACCAATCCTGTGACCTATCACCTGCCTGTGGGCGATGATTATATCCCCATCAGTAATTACATCGGTAAGTACATTTCTTTGGAGTTTCGCGGTGATATTTTTTGTATCGGCTGCGGACGGAAAACCAGTAAATCCTTCGCTCAGGGATATTGTTATCCGTGTATGCTCTCTTCACCGGAAACGTCCGAATGTATCCTTCGACCCGAATTATGTCAGGCGCATCGTGGTGTGGCCCGGGACATGAGTTGGGCGCGCAATCATTGTTTGACCGAACATGTGGTTTATCTTTCCATTACTTCAGGTCTCAAGGTCGGAGTTACTCGCGCCAGCCAGATCCCCACGCGGTGGATAGATCAGGGCGCTCGAAGTGCCATCAGATTAGCAGAAACACCCAATCGATATGAGGCCGGACTGATCGAAGTGGCGTTAAAGCAATCAGTATCCGATCGTACAATTTGGCAACGAATGCTGAAAGATCAATATCCTGCTGACATTGATCTGAAAGCAGAGAAGCGCCGGTTAATCAGCTTGCTCCCTCCCAAACAGAAATCCTTTGCGTCAAAAGATGATGAAATTACTGATATCGAGTACCCCGTGGAAGAGTATCCCAAAAAAGTGAAAGGAACGACCTTTGACAGGGAAAATGAAATCTTCGGAGTTTTATGGGGTATTCGAGGACAATATTTAATGTTTGATGATTGTCGGGTGTTGAATATCCGTCGTCACAACGGGTATTATCTGCGGATAGAATTGTAAATCGGGTTCTTGATCTTCAGGATTATCGTTTACGCGTTATGGTTTAACTAACAGAATAGGACTTTTTGCCTTCTGTGCCGTGTGAATGGGTTTGCTCCCTTTAAAGAATTGTTTTAACTCTCCTCCCGTGGATTTCCCCATTACAATGATATGATCCGTACTTGCTTCTCGTAAAAAAACCTCTGTGGGTCTCCCGGTGATCATGGAGATCGTATGAGGCAGCTTTTGCATCCGCAGATATTTTTGTACCCATCTGGATGCATTACGGTATCCTTTACCAAATTTCTTTGTTTTACTCACCGTTATAGCGTGGATCGGAGCATCGAATTGCCTCGAAATAATAGCGCCGAAAATAATTGCCCGTTTGGTTGCTGCCGAATCGTCAACACACAGCAGTATTTTATAATTCCATGTTGGATTAATATTCTTGATAATAAACACACTGGTATCCAGAAACTGAATCAGTTTATGAGTCATTCGTTTTTTGAAGGGATTGCCAATGATCGCCAGTTCGTAATCTCGGTATTGCGTCTCTTTGTGCAGTTCATTTAAAAGTTCACCTTCCCGCAATAGCAATCTGATTTTCTCCCCCGAAGATTGCGGAAGGACCATCCGAATTCGTCCAGATTCCTCTATGAGATTGGCTGGGTCAAATTCAGTATGATCGTTACTTAGAAACCCGAACTCTTTGATGGATTCAAATGCCCATTTCAGTATTTCAAGCCCGGGATGATAAATATGCCACTCTGACAACGAGAGTCTGGCAAGGGCGACATCACCCTCAATAATAGCGCTGGATTTTTTTCCAACAAAAATTACAGAAAGGTCTGCCCCGAAACCATTGGCGATCTTTACTCCAATATGCAGAATATTTTTTGATTCAGGAGTTGTATCTTTGATTGCAATTAAAAATCTCATACAAAATCCTTCATTTAAAGTTTGTAAACCCGATCACAAGGGGCCAGTAAAGATAGTAAATCAACAGTAGTGTCAGGATGGATGCGATCCCGATTCTCCAACCTGCTTTCAGAAAATCTGTAACCTTCACCAAGCCTGACGAATAGATAATTAAACACGCTGGTGCGGCAACAGCAGAGAAATAGCTGAATGCGGAGGCAATAGCGGTGGCTAATCCCATATACAGCGGGTTCCCACCCATGTTCAGCGTAATGGGCCCCAGAACAGCCACGGTCCCCGCAGAATTCATTACGTTTGATAAAACCGTTGTGATCAAAATAGCCACCAAATATCGGACAAACTCAAATTGCTCCATCAATCCTCCCGTGAGTCCAACGAGCCCTTCGCCGAGCCAAACGGCGGTACCGGCATTTTTCATTTGCACACCCAGTGAAATTGCAGCGGCAAAAAGTAAGATGACACCCCAGTTGGTGTTTTTATTGATGTCTTTCCATTCAATTAACCCGGTGGCCATATACAGAAATGCTCCCGCTAAGGCAATAATTCCCATACCGATTCTCTCATTTAGCAATACCCAGCATAGGAAGATGAAAACAAAAATGGCGATAGTCAGAATTTCCTTCGCGCTGAGACGCCCTTTGTGTGCGACCTGAACTTTGAGTTTCCGCACGGCAGTATCCAAAGATGGAAATTCTGGCTTGAACGCACTTTTCAACAGGAATGTAGTGGTGAAAATTCCGATGATAACCATGGGATATGCCATGATGATCCAATGAAAATATGACAGGGTGATCCCTGCATCAGAGCTGCTTCTCAGGTATTCAATCATGATGGCATTTCTCGCACCACCAGAAGGAGTACCCACGCTTCCGACAGTTGAGCCATAGGCAATGGAAAATAAAAGTAATGCCGTTATGTTGGGTACTGATTGTTTTGCTGAACTGTGTTTAACCAAGGTTAATCCCACGGGTAACATCAGTGCCACCACTGTGTGTTCACCTACAAATGACGCCAGGAGTGCCGATATACATACAAATCCAAAAACGATGTTTGAAATTTTATTACCTGTAAACCGAATGATCGCCAGGGCTAAGCGGGTATCCAGGCCCTGATGGATGATTGCCACCGCCATCATTAGTGAGCCCATGATAAAAAAAACAGAATCGCTCATGTAGGATTTTGCCACTTCATTTGCAGGAGCAATTCTGAATGAAACTTCAAGGACGGCTATGAGGATGGCTACTGCCGGTAGCGGAACGGGCTCTGTGATAATGAGCGCTACTACCATTAATCCCAGGATGAGTGCCCGGTAGCCGCGAGTTGATATAGAGTCCGGATACGGTAGCCAATACATGGCTACTCCGACAGCAATGATCAGCAGAAGCCACTTCTTTTGCTGCACCCAAAACAGGAAGGCGCGAATCGCACTATTGGACATAGGTAAAAGTTAACATGCTCTTTATATGTTAACAAAGCTGCACATCCATTGTTTTAAAATGACAATTCCGGCATTTCTTTTTAATAAATGAGGGGGATCAACTTAAATTCACGGCTCGTTTATTGAACCTATTTATGAAATTTGATTGCTAACGACTAATTTAATTAACGGAGGTAATATATGATTCGAATCGAGGGTCTGGTCAAACATTATGGTGATGTCAAGGCTGTCCGAGGGATTAATTTTGAAGTTAATGACGGAGAAATCCTGGGATTCCTTGGTGCAAACGGTGCAGGAAAATCAACAACCCTCAAAATTATGACCAGCTTTTTATCCCCTACTGCCGGAAATGTTTATGTTAACGATTTAAACATTCTGGACCATTCACTTGAAATCAGGAAACAGATTGGATATCTTCCTGAACTGAACCCATTATACACCGATATGCGCGTGTATGACCTGCTTGAGTTTGTCGCTAAAATTCGTGGAATTACCGGGAAATCATTTAAACAGGCGATGGCAAAAGTTGTCGAACAATGCGGACTTGAAGGCGTGGTTCATAAACAGGTTTCTGCTTTATCAAAAGGGTACAAACAGCGCTTGGGGCTGGCTACTGCAATTATTCATGACCCCAAAATACTTATATTAGACGAACCGGTTACCGGTCTCGATCCCAATCAAATTGTAGAAATTCGTGAGCTGATCAAAGAATTAGGACGCGAAAAAATGGTAATCATTTCCAGTCATATTTTACAGGAAATTGAAGTTACCGTTGACCGAATCGTCATTATCCATGATGGAAGTATTGTTGCGGATGGAACCCGCGACGAACTGATGGCTGGCTTTCTTGGTAAAACCCAACTTACGCTTGAAATCAAAAATGCCTCGGAGGTAAGTCTCGGAAAGTTGAGTTCCGAAATTGAGGACGTTTCAGTAGTTCGCATTGAGCCTGTTCATGGAAATCACTTCGTTGTCATGGAGTATGATAAGCACCACGATCCGCGAGAGACCATTTTTAATCTGGCAAAATCAGAAAACTGGGTGTTGCTGGAGATGAATCCCAAAAAGACACAGCTTGAAGATATTTTCAGAAAGCTCACACTTAAAGGAGGTGCACATGCGTAATATCAAAACAGTCTACCTTCGAGAGTTGAAGTTTTTCTTCAACAGCCCCATGGCATATATCTTTCTGGTGATCTTCTCTCTCATCAACGGATATTTCTTCACGAATACGTTTTTTCTCATCAATCAATCAGACCTTCGATCACTTTTCAGTATCGTTCCTTTGGTATTCCTTTTCTTTGTACCGGCAGTAACGATGGGGCTGATCGCGTGGGAAAAAAATTCAGGTACTATTGAGTTGATATCCACACTTCCGGTAAAAGACACCGAATTTGTGGTGGGAAAATACTTATCAGGTCTCACTCTGATTCTGGTTGGGATGGCGTTTTCGTTGGTGCACTTCACCACCTTGCTCGTTGTCGGAACCAATATTGATGTAGGGGCAGTAATCTGTGGATATTTTGGCATCGTCCTACTTGGTGCGTTTTATTCTGCCATTGGAACCTTTGCCAGCAGCGTGACTGATAATCAGGTTGTGGCGTTCATCATTGGAATTACCGTGGTAATTGTTTTCTTTTTACTGGACAAAGTGTTGATCTTTGTTCCCGCCGGATTTAGCGGTATTCTACAGTACATCAGCGTGGAATATCATCTGTCGAATATTTCCCGCGGTGTCATTGACAGCCGGAACATCATCTACTTCGGCAGTATGATCTGGTTGTTTTTGTCTCTGACAACGCGTGTTGTTGAAATTCGGAAATGGAGGTAGTCATGATCAGTGTGCACAACAAGAAATCGTTTTTATTGTATCTCGGGTTCTGCCTGTTGGTAGTTATTTTATTAAATATCATTTCCCGAAACTGGCACTTCCGATTGGATTTTACCGAGAATAACATTTATTCGTTAAGTTCTTCCAGCAAATCGGTGATTGATAAAATTGACGATCTGCTTACGATGAAAGTCTATTTTTCAGAAAACCTGCCTGGTGAATATGGAAACAATAAACGTTACCTGCAGGACATTCTTGAAGAATACGAAGCATTATCCAGCAGCAACATTCGATTTGAATTTTATCTGCCTGAGAACGATGAAAAACTGGAAGAAGAAGCCATGAAATATGGCATTCAACCCGTTCAACTTCAAGTGATTGAAAACGATAAAGTGGAAATCAAAAAGGTTTACATGGGCATGGTCTTTATTTACGGAGATCAGCGAGAATCCATACCTGTTATTCAAACGACCACAGGACTTGAGTACGATATCACTACGAAGATCAAAAAATTGGTGGACAGTCAGAAAAAATCTATCGGAATTGTTTCTTCCGCAGATCCGACAGATCGTAAAAATGAGACCATCAGTGAAATACTTCGTCAATCCTACGATGTTCGCCCTACGAATCTAGACACCAGTATTCCCAACGATATCAGTGTTCTGTTGATGAATGGTGTTGAAGACAGTCTCTCCGTTGATGAAATGCAGAATCTTATGGGTTATTTGGCGCGAGGTGGCAATCTATTTATCGCTCAATGTAGGATAAAATCCGACCTGCAGACTCAGTCGGCCGAACCAGTACAGTCTAATATTTTTTCTCTGCTGGATGTTGCCGGACTGCATCTCAAAGAAAACCTTGTACTCGATTCCCAATGCGGACAAGTGACCATTAGCCAGAACCGAGGATTTTTCAGGATGAACTCGGCAGTCAATTATCATTTCTTCCCCCTGATACATGAATTTAGCGACCATGTAACTGTTAGTGGATTAGAACAATTACGGCTGTTATTTTCCAGTGAAATTGAGTATAATCCGGAACTACCCGGCGATACTTTGAGCACGGGGATTATTCCTTTGTTTGAGACATCTGACAAATCTACTACTATGGAACAATTTTTCAATCTTTCGCCGTTGGAAAACCCTGCATTTTCCACCCTGACAGAGCCTGGCAGAATCGTCGGCGCGCTTTCAACAATGGCATGGGATAGTACCGGCGGATTAAGCCAGATCATTCTCGTGAGCGACTCCCGATTTTTCGAAGATAATGCCGGTTCTATTGCGCCGGAAAATACGATCTTCACCATGAACGCCGTTGATTATCTCATGGGTGACAGCGATCTGGTTGCACTGCGATCCCGAGAAATAACCACCCGTCCTTTAAAGGATCTTGAAGACGGAACAAAAGCCAGATGGAAATGGATCAACATCCTCTTGCCCTCAATTCTGGTGATTGGTCTGGGTGCTTTTCGGTGGAAGCAGAATTCAAACCGAACAAAAATGTTAGAGGAAATCTATGAATAAAAATTTGCGAAATGCTCTCATCCTTATTGGCATACTGATCATTGTCTGGTTCGCCAATTCATATTTTCAAAATAAGTACACTACACAGTCGTCTGGAATTTTTTTTGGCGACCCGGAAGATGTGCACAAAGTGCTTATCCAACTTTCTGGAGATGCAATTGAATTATCAAAGGATGCCGACATATGGAGCATATCAGGGATTGATACGCTGATAATCCGGCAGAACCGCATTGATAATCTTCTGAATTCGGTATTGACTGTGAATCGTGAAACGATGGTTTCAAATAATCCCGATAATTGGCCAAAGTTTTCAGTGGATGATTCGTCAGGGACACATCTGGCATTAATTGATGCCTCCGGCAGTACAATTGCTTATTATGTTTTCGGACGCTCTAAATCTGACTGGTCGCATAATTATGTCCGGATCGAGGATGATACCGCAGTGTATCTCACCAATAACAACGTGATCAATCATCTCAGCACAAAGGCAACATTCTGGGGTGAAAAACCCAAACCGCCGGAACTACCTGAAGAAGAAGGTGTGTTCGACAATCCAGATTCTACTGTAATCGTGACACCATCCGCTATAAGCGAATAATACTGTATAATTTTATTACCCACAGGAGAATAAATCTATGGTCATTTTAATTCCACCCAGTGAAGGCAAAGCGCGTATCAAAAAACCAATTGAAAAACGGTTTGGAGAAACGGATTACTTCTTGATGAAAGAAGTGAAACACGTCATTCGATTGCTGAGTCTGATTGGCGATGAAGAGCTTCGATCAATTTATGGAACATCATTGGAAAAAGCTCGAATTTATCATCGACAAAACCAAGATGCCCTAAACAGCCGTATCTGGTTTGCAATCGAACGATATACCGGCGTCGTGTATGAGCATATCAATTGGCTTGAAATGTCAGATCATGCCAAAGAGTTTATGGAAAAATATGTTCTGATATTCAGCGGTTTATTTGGGATGGTGACACCAAAAACCTTGATCCCCGATTATAAATTGAAAATGAACGTGTTGGCGCTGCAACATCATTGGAATCCGATTCTCACCGATCTGCTTGCCGAAGAAGATATGGTGATTGACCTGCTGCCTCAAGTTCATCGAAAAGCATATACGGCAGGACCCAACGTGACAGCAATTGAGTTTTCCGTTATCACCAAAGGTAAGCGCACTGCGGCAGGCCATTACGGAAAAGCGGTGAAGGGTGAATTTATCCGGTACATTGCCGAAAACAACATCACTTCAGTTGATGATTTCGGTGGCTTTTCATACGACGGGTTTGAGTGGGACGGTACCATGTTCATAAAACTGAACAGCTAACACCTCTCTACACTTTGATATCTTAAAAACCCCGTCTCGTACGGGGTTTTTTGTTAAGAGACCGAGATGTCATTATTCATTTCCTGACAACCTAAGTAATTCGACAAGGTCATTTGTCCGTTGAAGATTTAACCAAAAGAAGCGGAGAAAATAATTCATTCCTTGATATTAATTAGTCCCCATGAGTATTTTGACTTTATTATACAATTTGAAATTATAAAAAGTTCTAGGGGACATAATGGATCGTAAGATTGAGAAAAAACGCTGGACACCCAAAAAAATTGCCAGTATTGCTGCAGGTGTAGTTCTGGGAGTATTTATCATATACCAGTTTGGATTCAGCGATAAAAGTTCACGCCTAAATGTTGATCGTGAACGCTTGGTAATCTCAACGGTGAATAATGGTGATTTTCAGGAATTTATTCCAGTAATCGGTATCGTAATTCCAATTAAAACTATTTATCTTGATGCCATTGAAGGTGGGTCAGTTGAACATTTATTTCTGGAAGCGGGTAACTTTGTAAACAAAGGAGACCCTATCCTGAAGCTGGCCAATACCAATCTTCTCTTGGACATAATGTACCGAGAGGCCGAGCTATTTCAACAGAGTAATAATCTACGGAATACGAGCCTGGCAATGGAGCAAAACCGTCTGGCGCTGCGAGCACAGATTCTAGATTTAGACTACCAGATTAAGCAATCTAAACGTGAATATACGAATATGTCAGACCTAATCGCAAAAAACGAAAATTTAATAGCGATCCAGAAATATGAAGCCTCTCGTGATGAATATGAATATTTGCTTAGTAAACGAGACCTGACTCTACAATCTCATCAGCAGGATTCAATTTTCCGTGAAATACAATTAGGACAATTGGAAACATCACTTTTACGGATGGAAGCCAACCTGGAGATTGTCAAACAGAATCTGGATAATCTGGTGTTAAAGGCACCTGTGTCTGGTCAACTGACTTCCCTAAATGCTGAAATCGGCGAATCCAAAAATCGTGGAGAGCGACTCGGGCAAATTGATGTTTTGGATGGTTTTAAACTCCGAGTGAGTGTTGATGAATATTATATCTCACGTGTTTCGATTGGTCAAACCGGCACCTTTAATTTTGCTGGTGATCGGTACCAGTTGGCTGTCCTAAAAGTTTACCCTGAAGTTTTAAACGGTCGTTTCGAAGTCGACATGGAATTTGTTAGTGAGGAACCCGAAGGAATCCGCAGGGGGCAATCCCAGCATATCAGGTTGGAGCTAGGTGATCCATCGGAAGCATTACTGTTGGCGCGGGGAGGATTTTTCCAGAAAACCGGTGGACAGTGGGTATACCTTTTGGATAAATCAGGAGAATTTGCCGTGCGTCAGTCCATCCGCCTAGGGCGTCAGAACAGCGATGTGTTCGAAGTGCTTGAAGGTCTTAATCCCGGCGACCAAGTAATAACATCATCTTATGATACGTTTGGTGATATCGACAAACTAATGCTGGGAGATTCATGAAAAATTTTAACATTTTAATAAAGCGATAACAGGAGCAAATAATGATTAAAACGAATAACCTCGTAAAGATATTTACAACTGAAGAAGTAGAAACGACTGCCTTGAATAAAGTGAACCTTGAGATCAACAAGGGTGAATTTGTCTCTATTATGGGGCCATCCGGTTGCGGTAAATCAACTATGCTGAATATACTCGGCTTACTCGATAATCCTACTGGGGGTGAATATTTTTTCATGGATCATGAAGTGTCTAAATATTCTGAGCGGCAACGGGCTAATCTGCGTAAAGAAAATATCGGTTTTGTCTTTCAAAGCTTCAACTTGATTGATGAATTGACCGTTTTTGAAAATGTAGAATTACCCCTGCTTTATCTTGGAATAAATGCCGCAGATCGTAAGAAGAAAGTCAATACCGTGATTGAGAAAATGGGAATTGCCCATCGTGGTCGACATTTTCCTCAACAATTATCTGGGGGTCAACAGCAGCGTGTTGCGGTATCCCGAGCATTGGTCTCTGATCCAAAAATAATCCTGGCTGATGAACCCACAGGTAACTTGGACTCATCCCATGGCGATGAAGTGATGAAACTTATGACCGAACTCAATGCTGAAGGAGCAACCATTGTGATGGTTACACATTCCCCGGCTTATGCTGATTTTGCTCACCGGTCCATACATCTATTTGATGGGCAGGTAGTGACCGAAAACGTCAACGGTAAATTTCACGTTTAGCAATAATAGTAATGAGCAATCCTGTCTAACCTTTTTTACGAGATAATTCCATGATGATCCGTAATTACCTGATTACCACCGTCCGCAACCTCTGGAAAAGGAAAGTGCACTCGGTGATAAATCTGCTGGGACTATCCGTTGGCATGGCAAGTTTCGTTCTGATTGTAGCCTGGGTGTCAAACGAGGTTAGCTTTGACCGCTTTCACGCTAACGCCGATAGAATATATCGGCTATGTCTGGACGCAGATCTGGGCACCCATCTAAAAGCACCGATCACCAACGGACCCGCTGGACCAGCCATAGCAGAGCGCTACCCTGAAGTAGTGGCCGCTGTTCGAGAAACCAGCCCTGAGGATATGGCTATCAAATACGGTGATCGTCAGTTCACGGAGGAAAATGTAACCTTCTGCGATAAGAACTTCTTTGAAGTGTTTTCATTTCCACTCCTGCAAGGCAATCCGGCCACTGTACTGGAAGCGGCTTATACAGTTGTGATCGCAGAATCCATAGTACCCAAGTATTTCATTGACGAAGATCCAATTGGGAAAATATTGACCATCGGCGGTACCGATTATTCGGTGACTGGAATCATGGCCGACTTCCCGCAAAATTCCCAGATGCTTTATAACGTAATCTGCTCGTTCGAAACCATGGCCAAATTAAATCCGCGTCGGGTCGAAGAGTGGATGTCGTTTTCAATGGGAACCTACCTATTGCTGGATGAAAATGCCAGCGCGGCTGATCTGGAAGCTAAGTTACCAGAGTTAGTCGATGCAAATTTGGGTCCGATCATGGAGGCGATCGGTGGCACGATGAAGTTCTGGTTGCAACCAATGACCGACGTTCATTTGCATTCTGATATGTCAATCGATGTGGATAATAATGGTAACATTACTTATGTCTATTTATTTTCAGGTGTTGCTCTGTTGGTATTGTTGATGGCTTGTTTCAATTTCATCAACCTATCTACTGCTCTGGCGACCCTGCGAGCCAAGGAAGTTGGCATCCGGAAAACCTTGGGTGCCGATCGCCGACAGCTGATGATTCAATTTCTGAGCGAATCAATTTTGTTGAGTTTTTTGGCAATCGTCTTGACCGTTCTGTTATTGGAAGGCTTTTCGGGGCAGATTCAAGCCATAAGTTCATTCACCCTTGATCTACCCTATCTTTCAGTCTGGTGGCTGTTACCCGCTTTGATCGGTTTGGCCATTTTAGTTGGACTGCTGGCTGGTGCCTATCCCGCTTTTTATCTATCGTCCTTTGAACCCAATGAAATCCTGGGCAGCAGATTAAAACGTGGTGCTGCCAATTCCCGACTTCGACAGGTCCTGGTTGTGTTTCAATTTACCATAACTATAATGCTTTTGATTGGGACGACAACAATCACCCGGCAAATTAAATTTATTAATAATAAACCATTGGGTTTTTCCAGGGATAATATTCTGTTTATTGCCGATTTGAATCAGCCGGGGATTCCACCAATCGAATTGATCAGGAATGAATTAAACCGTGTGCCTGGGGTGGATTTTGCAAGTATCTGCTCCCATATTCCTAGTTTAGGCGTACATAAGAGTATCTTTCGGCCCGAGGGTTTTGCTCAGGAAGATGCCCAGACTATGGATGTACTCAGTATCGATACTGAATATTTGAATGCCATGGAAATCCAATTAGCTAGTGGTCGAAATTTCTCACAGGACCTGGCCTCGGATACAGTCGGCGCTTGTATAATCAATACCACGGCAGCCCAGCGTTTTGGCTGGGATGACCCGATCGGGAAGAAATTTCACTTCAATACTATGCCCGACGACGATGAAGAGCCTTATTCCAAGTCCGTAGTTGGAGTCATCCAGGATTTTCACATGGCCAGTCTGCATGAAAAAATTGAACCGCTTTTCATTGAAATGGATTCAGAACAATCGCATGCACTGACTCTTAAATTGAATCCCATTAATATCAGTGGAACCCTGCAACAACTTCAGGAAAAATGGCAAACTCTGGTTCCGGATCGACCATTTGAATATATCTTTCTGGATGATCGGCTGAAAGAGATTTATCAGCAGGAGCAGGAACTGAGACGACTGGCATCTTCCTTTAGTATGCTAGCAATTTTCATCGGCTGTCTGGGTCTTTTTGGAATGTCTTCATTTACCGCCACTAACCGCACTAAGGAAATTGGAATTCGAAAGGTACTGGGAGCATCGGTGCCGACAATTGTGCGCTTGCTGTCGGTCGAAACCACGGTTCTGATCCTACTGTCAAGTCTGATCGCTTATCCGGTCGCCTGGTATGCCATGAACAACTGGCTCGATACTTATGCTTTCCGGATATCCTTTAACTGGCTGGTGCCTCTACTTATCACTGCTGGGACTTTGCTGTTGTCTATTATTACTGTCAGCTATCAATCAATTAAAGTCGCGTTAGCCAACCCGATTAAATCACTACGTTACGAATAAACCAGGATAAAAATAATGCTGAAAAACTATGTTATCACCGCCTTTCGAAATCTAATCAAACATAAAACCTATTCCTTAATTAACATTTCTGGATTGGCGATCGGCGTAATGGCGTTTATACTGATCATGCTTTACGTGCGGGATGAGCTCAGTTATGATAGTTATTTCCCTAAGGCTAACCAGATCTACCGCGTGACCACTCGTGGTGTTATGCAGGGTAGTGAATTCAATATGGCCGTCTCCCCGGCACCAGCAGGAGCGGCTTTTGTGAATGAAATACCAGGTGTGCTCAGCTCAACCCGTGTTCGAAATTTTGGTTTTCCCGTTATCCGCTATGGCGATAAAGTATTCAGCGAAGAACTCTGGTTTACAGCAGACTCATCTTTCTTCGATGTATTTGATATTGAGCTCATTAAAGGGAATTCGAAAACTGCCCTGACCGATCCCAATACAGTCGTTATTACCAGCAGCACGGCCAAGCGCTATTTCGGCTCCGAAGATCCCATGGGTAAAATCTTTAGTTCTGACCAACAACGTGATTATGTGGTTACCGGTGTTGTAGAGGACCCACCTCATAACAGTCATTTCCATTATGATTTCCTCGCTTCGTTAATGTCTTACGCTGATATGGCCAATGACCCGATATGGGTAAGCAATAATTTTTATACCTACATTGTCCTGGAACCAAATACTTCTCAGCAACAGGTAGAAGATGAATTCCCGGGAATGATATTGAAATATGCCGGTCCACAGATAGAACGCTTTATGGGTGTTTCCTGGGATCAGTTGATGGAGCAGGGTGCCGAATACGGCTTCAATCTTCAACGGGTCACCGATATTCATCTTAATTCCCATCTGGAGTACGAAGTAGAGCCGAATGGTAATCAGACCTATGTCATGATTTTTTTCATCATAGCTATTTTCATACTAATTTTAGCTTGCATCAATTTCATGAATCTGGCTACAGCTCGCTCCGCAAAGCGTGCCCGTGAAGTTGGCGTCCGAAAGACTTTGGGATCCACGCGGGGTCAATTGATTCAACAGTTCCTCGCTGAGGCCATTTTATTGTCTTTGATTTCTTTTATCCTCGCCGTTGTGCTTGTTGAATTGCTGCTACCTGTTTACAGCGACTTGGTGGGAATCCGTCTATCGCTTGGTTTGTTCAGCGATGCCCTGATCCTACCGGCACTGATAACGATGGTATTGCTGGTAGGGATCGTTTCCGGTAGTTATCCAGCCTTTTTCCTTGCTTCCTTTAATCCCGTTAAGGTGCTGAAAGGATCAGCCCAAGCTAAAAGTAAAAATTCCTGGTTGCGCAGCGGACTGGTGATATTTCAATTTATTATCTCCATTACTCTTTTCACCGGGACAATGGTTGTCTATAACCAGTTGAGTTTTATTCAGGACAAGGACCTTGGTTACGATAAAACAAATGTGCTAATTGTCGAAAAAACCGATGACATAGGACGCCAGATAAACGCCTTCAAGGAAGACCTTTTGAAGGACCCCCGCATCATGACCGTTTCAAATTCCACCAGCCTCATTGGTCACGATACAAATAATAATCTCCATCAGGTCCAGGGTGAACCAGCAGAAAACGGACAGTTGCTTTCATCTTTTTTCACAGATGATAATTTTAGTGAAGCTTATTCCATTGACCTTGCAGAAGGCCGCTTTTTCTCAGCGGATCGACCCGCTGATTCTATGTGTGTTGTAATTAATGAGACCGCTGCACAAAATTTACAAATCGGTGATCCCATCGGTCGTTCACTTCTGCGACCAATGGGTCAGAATGGCGAAATGGCCGCTTTTGAAATTATCGGGATAATGAAAGATTTTCATTTTGAATCACTACATTCCCATATTCGTCCCATGGCGGTTTATCGTTTTGGAAGTAATGGTTTCGGTCGTTACACGGCAGTGCGTATCCCACAGGAGGATATGGTGGGAACATTAGGTTATATTGAAGAAGTCTGGAAGAAATATGCCCTTGACCAGCCTTTTGAATATACTTTCATGGATGATGATTTCGATCAACTTTACGTTGCGGAGGAGCGGACCAAACAGATTTCAACAATATTCTCCGTGTTAGCCATCTTCATCGCTTCTCTAGGACTTTTTGGGCTTGCATCATTCATTATTGAACAGCGTACCAAAGAAATTGGTATCCGCAAAGTGTTAGGCGCTACCGTGCTCAATATTTACACTCTACTTTCAGTAGATGTTTTGAAGCTAATTGTTGTTGCCACTGCCTTGTCCTGGCCCATCTCATACATGACCATGCGGCGTTGGTTGGAAAATTTCGCCTACCAGATCGAATTTAGTCACAAGACCTTCCTAATAGCTGGTCTGTTGGCATTCGTAATCGCTTTGGCGACTGTTACCATACAGGCAATTAAAGCTGCAAACTCCAATCCGGTTAAAGCATTAAAATATGAATGATTAAATATCAGGGAAGAGCATGCTAACGAATTATCTTAAAATCACTTTTCGGAATATCTGGCGACAAAAGGGCTATTCATTCATCAATATTTTCGGTCTGGCGATTGGCTTGGCCTGTTGCCTGCTGATTCTACTCTGGGTTCAAGATGAGCTCAGTATTGACCGATTCCACACCAATGCTGATCATCTCTACCGCGTCGAACAGGACCAGAGTTACGGTGGCCAGCCCTACCATGTTAATGTTACTCCCTGGCCTTGTATTCCGGTTTGGAATGAGGGAATACCTGAAATAATTGAAGCCACCAGATACGGCTGGTGCGGCGGTCAGCCCTATAGTTACGATGGGAAAACATTCATCGAAGATGATGTTCAAGCTATCGATCCCGCTTTCTTCACCATGTTTGATTTTCCTTTGCAATCAGGGGATCCGGCGACTGTATTAAGTGATCCCTATTCAGTGATTTTAAACACCGATACAGCAGAAAAATATTTCGGTGATGAGGATCCCATCGGTAAGGTCATCACTGTTGACAACCAGCATCAGTTAACGGTGACCGGCGTTCTCGAGAAAACACCCCACAACAGCATTATCCAACCGGTAATACTGGTGTCGATGGAATTCGCCCGTACTTTGGGCGGCTATAACGAAGGTTGGGGCAGTAATTCCATTCGCAGTTACATCCTTTTGGATGATCACGCAAATCTATCTGATGTCAACCGTAAGCTGACTGATGTGGTGAACAACAATCGCGAGGAAGAATCGCCGACAATATACATGGCCGCCCCCCTGGTAGATGTTTATCTGCATAGTTATTTTGGCTTCAGTGATAGTGGACAGGCAATTGTCTATGTCTATGTTTTTTCAATCATCGCCGCTTTCATTCTTCTGATTGCCTGCATCAATTTTATGAATCTATCCACTGCTCGTTCCGCAAGCCGCGCCAGAGAAATCGGTATCCGAAAAGTGGTGGGCGCCCAGCGCTCAGGTCTGATCTACCAATTCCTTGGGGAATCAGCAATCCTATCTCTGCTATCAGCAATAATCGCATTAATTTTTGTGTATCTGCTATTACCCGTATTCAACGAAATTGCCGGCAAGGAAATTGTGGTTTCTGCTCTGTTAAGTAGAGATTTTATTATTGGACTGCTAGTAATTACCCTTATCACCGGTCTTGTGGCAGGTAGTTATCCTGCAATTTTCCTGTCTGCTTTCCGACCGGTCAAAGTGCTAAAAGGCAACCTATCCACCGGCCGCAGTCAGCTACTGCGTAAAATTCTGGTTATATTCCAGTTCTCGTTATCGATTATCCTCACGATCACCACTATGATTATTTATCAGCAGCTGAATTATATGCGCTCCAAAGACTTGGGTTTCGACCAGGAACAGGTGATTTCCGTAGGTATCCGAGGTGATATTGGTAAAAGCTACCCAGCCTTGAAAACTGAACTGGCTGAACTACCTCAGGTTCTGGGTGTGACTGCTTCCTCCCATCGCCCTACCAATATCGGTAGTAATTCCGGCGGTGCCGACTGGGATGGCAAGGACCCTGAATTGAAACTGGTAGTTAGTACGAATTCGGTGGACTTTGATTTTATCGAAACCATGAAAATTAAAATGGCCTCTGGTCGTGCTTTTTCAAGGGAATTCCCAACCGATCAAGCGGACTCCAATCATATCGCATTTATCATCAATGAAACCATGGGCAGGATCATGGGCAAAGAACCTGTAGTGGGTGAAAATTTACGTTTTGTGGGTGGCGAGGGACCGATTATCGGAGTTATGAAAGATTTTCATTTCCAAGCGGTACGAGATGAAATAGAACCACTGGCAATTTTTATTGCACCCGAATGGTTCGGTTGCATGCTGGTCCGCCTTGCCCCGGGGGACCTACCCTCATCTTTGACAGCGGTGGAGGAAGCCTGGCATCGGGTTTTACCGGATTATCCCATGGATTACCGTTTCCTAGAGGAAGATCTTGAATGGATGTATCGGATAGAGATCGGTATGAGCCAGTTGTTGAAATATTTTTCCATCCTGGCGATTATCGTTGCCTGTTTGGGCCTACTTGGACTGGCTTCATTCATGGCCGAACAGCGTACCCGAGAAATTGGTATTCGTAAAGTGTTGGGCGCTTCTGTATCCGATTTGGTGCTGTTGCTGTCCGGGCAATTCACAAAATGGGTGCTTCTGGCTAATCTGATTGCCTTCCCAGCGGCTTACCTGCTTCTTAATAAGTACCTGGAAAATTATGCCTACCGGATTGACTTGGGGATTCTCCCTTTCATTTTGGCTGGCTTCATGGCCCTGCTGATCGCATGGATCACGGTCAGTTTTCAAGCAGTCAAGGCCGCCCTGGCTAATCCGGCTGAAGCATTAAAATATGAATGAGGTTTTAAAATGAGAGAAATAGTATTACAAATACCAACTCTGGACACTGAGCAAAACATTGATATTGATGTGAAGATTAACGGTCGTAAACGCTCATTGAAATACCGGGTGGAAATCATCGCTTTCGAAGCAACCGGTGTTGAAAGTAAAGATAAAGTGGCTGTTTTAAAAAAAGTGATTAAGGAGCATGACAAGGATTGGGAACTGATTCAAATCGGAGCGCCGATTACCAATAATATTCCCATCATGTTCCGCAAGCGCAGGGATTAAGATGCGACAATCCTGAAATGAACTGACTATGCCATATTATTAAAACCGAATAATTTAACTTCTCTGATTTATGATATTTAAAAACCCCGTCTCGTACGGGGTTTTTTGTTATTGGGACGAATGAATCCCACAATAGATTTTGGAAGAGAGCCACCTAGAGGAGTCGAACCTCCGACCCACGCATTACGAATGCGTTGCTCTACCAACTGA
>JABMOW010000130.1 GCA_013204025.1 Fidelibacterota bacterium
CTTCATAACTCGATCAGAACTTCAGCACGGGTTTATATTATTAAGTAAAAACAATCATAATAATAAATAATTAAAGTAAAGTGTTGCAAAAACAGAAATAATTATTGTGTGAGTTGGAAAAATCATAATATTTTTCAGCATGGTAAATATTGAAAACTACATTGGCTTGGATGAATTTGATATCAAAATACTGAATATCCTCCAGGAGGATGGTCGAGCATCTGCAAGTTCAATTGCTGCTCAGATTGGGATGTCCATACCCGCTGTTACCGAAAGGATCAAGAAATTGGTGGAATCGGGAGTGATTCGACGATTTCAAGCCATCGTCGATCATAGGCTAGTCGGACTGGATGTAAGCGCCATCATTACTCTCATTTCAGAATCTTCATCACATTATAGTCAGGTCACAGAAAACGCCAATAAAATGCCTGAAGTTATTAAGTGTTACTCTACGACTGGTAGGGGATCGCATTTGCTAATTGTCCGTACGCAAAACACAGGAACACTCGAAAAATTATTGCGAACAATCCAGGCTTGGCCTGGTGTTGAGCATACGGAAACCCAGATTATTTTATCATCCTACAAAGAATTCAGTACTGTACCCATTATCAACAAGTAAAGGAATCGAATGAAAAAAATTCAAGCAGAATACATTTGGATTGATGGTCATAAACCAACCGCCAAACTGCGAAGTAAAACCCGGATTATTCCTGGACCAGTAGAAACAATAGATCAAATTCCAATTTGGGGGTTTGACGGTTCCAGTACGATGCAGGCAGTTGGACCGAAAAGTGATTGCATGTTAAATCCTGTCAAATATATTGCTGACCCCATCAGAAAAGAAGATAACATATTAGTCCTTTGTGAGGTAATGAATTCAGATGGTTCTGTTCACATCAGTAACACTCGGTCCTATTTGAGTGAGGTTTTCGATAAGCACAAATCCCACGAACCTTGGTTCGGGATAGAACAGGAATTTACTTTTTTCAGAGGGCGTTCTCCACTTGGTTGGCCTGATGGGGGATATCCTGCCCCACAGGGTCCATTCTATTGTGGAGTAGGTGCTGATGAGGTTTTTGGAAGAGATATTGTGGAATTACATCTAAAAAGATGCTTGAACGCCGGTCTTCATGTATCCGGTATCAACGCTGAAGTTATGCCCGGTCAATGGGAATTCCAGATTGGTCCTTTGGGTCCACTTGATGTTGCCGACGAAATGTGGCTTGCACGGTGGTTATTATACAGAACAGGCGAAGAATTCAAGGTAAGTGCAACACTGCATCCAAAACCGGTTTTGGGTGATTGGAATGGCGCTGGTGCACACACAAATTTCAGTACAGTTGAAATGAGAAACGAAGGTGGGTTACAAATTGTTATAGATGCCTGCGAAAAACTTCGAGATCGGCACAATGATCATATCAAAGTTTATGGTGCACACAACGAGGAACGACTCACTGGTCTTCATGAAACCTGCAGTATACATGAATTCAGGTATGGTATTAGTGACAGAAGTGCATCTGTTCGAATTCCGATGGCGACTGCAAACGAAGGGAAAGGGTATTTAGAAGACCGACGACCTGCAGCAAATATGGATCCGTATAAGGTGTGTGCAATTCTGATAGATACGGTATGCGGAGACTAAATTATCTATTCAGGATATCCAATTCTCTCAAATGGATTCACAATACTTGAGATAAGATTTCTTGAATGTGCTGCAATTCGCTTCATGTATCTTGAGTATAATGCCAGTGAAGCACTCTGATCAGGAGTTAAATCTGTAAGCTGACCAGAAATAATGTTATGTGTGACCTCATCACATAAGCTGGAGACTTCTTTCTTATACGTTTGCATTAACTTTCTGGCGAGTACAATGTTTTGATTTTTAAAGGCTTTAATTCCATTTTCAAAAATGAAAGTAACATTCTTTTCAATCGATTGAATCTGTTTTTCAATACTACCACCTATAAGCTTTGCAGGGTGATTTCGTGCCATATCATAGATGTTTTTGGTGTAATCTCCAATCCTCTCGATATCAATAACTACACTTACGAGAACCAGACCCGAACCTAAATCACTTGTCCCACTGATGGCTAAATGTGTCATGACCTTTCGACGGACATCTCTTTCAAATTCATTTATTTTCTTATCCATTTCATATAAGTCCATAGGAAGCTCAGCAGTTTCGCTTTTCCGAAGAGAATCTATTGAAAACTTGTACATGACCAAGTCGATGTCCAGCATTTCGTGACATTCTTTAAGTGCTTTATCATACAGGCTATTTGTCTTGAATAATTCAAATATTTGCTTAAACATACTATAATTCTCCGATCAAAATAACAGTTAATGGAATGATGACATAAACGACTAGTATAAATAATATAGGAATACTCTTATTCCTAACTGATAATTCTGCCAATTTTTCCGCCAAAAAAATGGGAATATTTCTGAGGAACGGTATGGGATAAATAATTAGAATCCCACAAATATTAAATAATAAGTGTGCAAACGCTGCTACTAACGCAGTCACATTTAAAGTGAGCGCTGCAATAATAGCAGTGGCGGTTGTCCCAATGTTTGCTCCCAATGTATACGGAAATATTTGCCTGAGAGTTAGTACACCGGCACCAGCCAACGGTACTACCAGAGAGGTGGTGATGGATGAACTTTGGACCATTACTGTAAGGAGTCCACCAAAAATCATAGCACGTATAGCTGTTTTAAAAATGTACTTATCAAAAAAGACTTCTACTTTTGCTAAAACCATAATTCGAAGGAGCTTAACAATAAGGATAAGCATAAACAGTGTAATCCCAACACTCAATACCAGAAAAAATATGTTATTTCCGAAACTAATAAATTTGATTTGGCTTGTTCCCCATTTCACCACATCTTTCACCGGACTATGAAAAACATTGTCTGGAGTTACATTTCCAAACAGGAAAGTCCCCATCAGTATTGCTCCCTTTTCCAGAAAATGAAAATAATATTCTAGGGGAAATAGGATTGCAGTCGTAATCACGTTAAAAATGTCATGAATTGTAGATGCGGCAAAGGCTCTCTTAAATTCGTTTCCCCTGTTAATGTGACCCATTGAAACGATTGTATTTGTTACAGTTGTACCAATATTTGCACCCATGATCATAGGTATTGCTCCTCCAAGAGATAGTACACCACCACTGACCATACTGACGATCATTGAGGTCGTTGTGGAGGAGCTTTGGAAAAGGACTGTAGCAAATGTTCCGATGAATAAAGCAATAAAGGGATTACTGGTGGTGGATAGGATTTTTTCTGCAAATTCACTGCCCATTCCTTTGATAGCCGCGCTCATTCCATTGATACCCACTAGGAACAGGTACAAGCATACCAGAATACCTACAATATTTAAGATCGCTCTGAGTGTATCTTTATTCATAATGCTTATTTTTTAGCATAATCGGATAGCTCCATTTGAGTAAACATCTTAAGCCAGTTATAAATCTGATCTCGCACTTCTCTGTAAACAGAGAGAATTTCTGAAGGTGAACCAGTGGCATCATATGGATCGTGAAAGGAGTGATGAACTCGTGTTTCACAAGATCCGGTGAATAAGGGGCATTGCTCTTTTGCATGATCGCACACCGTTACAACGACATCAAAATTATTTTTTACATAATCATCCACGGAATTTGTTTTTTGTCTGGAAATATCGATGCTTAGTTCGTCCATGACCTTAACGGCATTGTGATTGACTTGGGTAGATGGATTAACGCCAGCACTAAAAGCATTCCAACCCAACACACGGGCGAATCCTTCAGCCATTTGAGATCTGCAGGAGTTTCCAGTGCAGATAAATAGAATTTTTTTTTGTGTCACAATTCAGTTTGTTTCAGTACCAAGATTCTCAACAAACTTATTACTAAACCAGATTAGCAAAAAATCGATTTTCTATCCATTTTGGAGATAAGGTAAACATGGGACAATTGATTTAGAATCAATTCCTTACCTTCTTTTAGAGCTAACCTTTTATTATTTCATATGAAAAACAAATCACTAAATTACGTGATGCGTAAACCTATAGGAATCAGTGCATGTCTTCTGGGGACAAATTGTCGGTTTGACGGGGGAAATTGTGAAATTCCTGATATACACTCATGGCCACATGAGTGGGTGCCAGTATGTCCCGAAATCGCCGGTGGATTACCAACTCCTCGCGTACCTGCCGAACTAACTCGATCAACTAATGAAATTATTTCTAATGGTTCCGGAGTTATAAATAGACGTAGAGAAGATGTCTCCCATCATTTTATTTCAGGTTCAAAAGCCTCATTAGAAACTATGAAATCGAAAGGATGCGAAACGGTTATTCTAAAATCGCATAGTCCATCATGTGGTTTTGGTTTGGTTTATGATGGTCATTTTACAGGTAAACTGATCGAAAGAAACGGGATATTTGCCCAAATGTGTGTGGATGCGGGACTCCAAGTTCTATCCTCCGAAGATATGTCAACTTTTCTAAAGGTAGCTCCTTAATGATCCTGACTGCTGATATGTTCATTTTGATAGTTGTTATTGTGGTTGCCATTTTTATGTTTGCCATTGAATGGGTGCCTATGGAAGTCACTGCATTGAGTGTAACTGGAGTTTTATTATTATTTAATGTCATCTCACCTGCGGATGCCATATCAGGATTCAGCAATAAAGCGGTTGTTACGATTGGTGCAATGTTCATCCTTAGTCGATCTCTGGTAAAAACTGGTTTTTTGGAAGTAATGTCCGACAAGCTCTCCAAATCTGTAAAAGGACAACGTTGGTTGACATTAACCATTTTTTATCTCTCCGTTTCATTGATTTCAGGATTAATCAATAACACTGCAGCCGTTGCCATATTTATCCCGATGACAATGAGCCTATGCAAAAAATTCCACATCAGTCCCACAAGGTTGTTAATGCCGTTATCGTATGCGGCAATCTTTGGTGGTATGTTAACTTTGATCGGGACGTCAACAAATCTGGTTGTGAGTTCTGTAATGGAGGATGAGGGACTTCAACCGTTCAAGATGTTTGAATTTACAAAACTTGGATTGATATTTTTGTCGGTTGGTACGATTTATAACATGATTCTGGCAAAGTGGATGCTCCCGAGTCGTTCCATATTGTCTTCATTAGCGACAAAATACCATCTTGGACGTTACATTACCGAATTCAGGGTCGGACTAGAATCATTTCTGATTGGTGAAACATATGGAGAACTTGAGAGAGCTGGTAAATTTAACGTAGATGTAATAATGATCATCCGGGACAATGTGAGGTATCGGTTCGATCTGAAGAAATTCAAGTTTAGATCAGGTGATATACTGTTAGTCCGTCTTGACGTTGGCGATATCCTTCGATTCAAAGAGGAAATGGGGTTACTTCTACTTTCCGATGTCAAGATGACACAGCAGGAGCTGTCAGGGAAAAACCATGTATTGGTGGAAACCATTATTAGTCATAATTCATCACTGATTGGTAAAACGTTAAAGGAATTTAACTTCCGACAGCGATTTTTTGGATTTGTACTTGCAGTACGAAGACACGGTGAAAATCTGTTTCAAAAAATTGCTCATATCCGGTTAAAATTCTCTGATACACTTCTTATAATGATTCCAAAAGAGAAGTTGAATGATTTAAGGGGAAATAGCGATCTGATTGTTATGGAAGAGCTGGATATCAGCTTGAAATATGAGAAATATTGGTGGCTGTCTGTTTTAGTCATCCCTTTGGTGATGATTTTGGCTGCACTGAATATTGTCCCTCTGGTAAAAGGTGCAGTTTTAGGAACTGTTTTGCTATTGTTAGTACGATCACTATCAATTGAAGATGCTTATGAGTCCATTAATTGGCCGGTTATTTTCATGATCGCTGCTTTGGTTCCTGTTGGAATCGCATTGCGATCTACAGGTACAGATGTAATTATCGGTAAATCAATCATTTTTCTGGGTGAGCTTTTTATGAACCCAGAAGCCCCAAATTATGCGATAATGGTTTCGTTGATTTATCTTGTATCATTTGTTTTATCTGCCTTCATCTCAAATACTGCCATCGCGATTGTTATGACCCCGATTGCAATCGCATTGGCACATTCTCTTGGGATTGATTCAAGACCGTTTCTGGTTGCCGTAGCATTTGGTTCTTCCGCCAGCTTTATGACACCGATGGGATATCAAACAAATTTAATGGTGTACGGTTCAGGACAGTATCGGTTTTGGGATTTCATGAAAGCAGGATTTCCTCTGACTATCATCTTCTGGGGAATCGCCACGTATTTTATCCCGAAATTCTGGGATTTTTAGAAGTTTAAATTAATAAAATTGGTTTTTATCGGAAGGAAATAAGCTTCTGAAGCACATCCAAAGCCGCACCAGAATCTATGGAACCAACGGCTATTTTTACCCCTTCTTCCAACGAAGCCGCCATTCCACCAACCATAATTCCTGCAGCAGCGTTCAGTAATACGATATCGCGGTGAGGTCCGATACCACCCAATAAAACCTCTCGGATTATTTCAGCATTTCGTAGCGGATCACCTCCCTGAAGTGCAGTAAGGGGAACAGTAGTAAATCCATAATCTGATGGGGAAAACACTGAAGAGTCAATAAGTCCATTTTTCAAATAGGTCACTTTCGTGGAACTGGTGGTGGTAATTTCATCCATTCCATCGTGGCCATGAACTACAATCGCTTCAGTAGAGCCTAATTTTTCGAGGACCTTTGCTAATTTTACGGTTAGATACCCATCGTAGACGCCAAGCACCTGCCTTTTGACTCCTGCCGGGTTTGCCAGTGGTGCTAAAAAATCGAAAACCGTTCGAATACCGAGAGAAGACCTGACTTGTTCGGCAAATTTCAATGCCGGATGGAGAGATGGCGTAAACATAAATCCCAGCCCAACCTTCTCAATACAGTCTGAAACAGTCTGTGGCTCGAGCGTAATATCCACACCTAGCGCGGAAAGTACATCTGCAGATCCTGATTTTGACGTGAATGATCGTGAGCCGTGTTTGGCTACCTTTACTCCTGCGCCGGCAACGACAAATGAAGCTGAAGTCGAAATATTAAAAGTCCCGCGAGCATCACCACCGGTACCACACATATCTATTGCGTCAGAATGCAAATGGACAGGTGTCATTTTTTCTCTCATTGCCTGAGAAAACCCCGCAATCTCACTGGACGATTCTCCTTTTGAGCGAAGCGCTACGAGAAATCCTGCTATTTGGGAATCATTAAATTCACCAGACATAATTTTATTCATGACCTCTCGGGCTTCATCCTGAGTAAGGCTCTGGTGGATCAGTAATTTATCGATAATTGTTTTCATAATTTTTTTTCATTTAATAATTACAGAATTGAACAAACCATCTCAAACAGTCTATCTATCAAATCTTTTCTGAATTGTTGATTTAAAATTAGGGTGAAAAACACAATGCCCCGAGATATAAAATAGATTTCAGATACATAAAAAGTTTTCCACCATTTTATTGATTCAGCTTATTGTTTAGTATTGCCACTTCCTCTACCCTGAAACTAGTCTCAATCTATTTCTGGTTCTTATCGTAATTTTACTTCGATTATTACCATCGAATAAATAGTGAAAAAGTGAAAAGTAAAATATTAAGTTTCTCTGGACTAATTTCTGATAAAAAAACAAGGTAAAGATTTGAATAAATATATTGTTGGCTGGCTTACTTCAGCGTGTGTTCTGATCATCTCAATGGTCATCATTGGTGGTATTACCCGTCTGACTCATTCGGGCCTATCGATGGTAAAATGGAAACCCGTAACAGGGATAGTCCCACCATTATCCTTCGAAGAGTGGGAGACAGAATTTGAATTGTATAAAAAATTTCCCGAATATCAAAAAATAAACTACTCCATGACTTTGAATGAATTCAAATCCATTTATTTCTGGGAATACATTCATCGTGTTATAGGTAGGATATTAGGCATTTTATTTATTGTTCCGTTTATGGTGTTCTATTATAAAAAATTGATCCCACCATTACTATTAAAAAAGTTGGGAGTGATGTTTGGCCTTGGCTTACTCCAAGGATTTATGGGTTGGTTTATGGTTGCAAGCGGTTTAGTTAATAATCCACATGTCAGTCATTACAGGCTAGCAATTCATTTTTTACTGGCTATCGGATTGGTTGGATATATTTATTGGTCCATCCTTGATTACACTCAACCAGATAAAGTTAAAAGTCAGAGACATGTGAGTAAATGGATTGCGTTAGGTTTTATTCTTACTGGACTAATTATCGTTCAAATGATGTGGGGTGCGTTCACAGCAGGGTTAAAAGCAGGATTTGCATGGAATACTTTCCCTAAAATGAATGGAGAATGGATTCCACCGGGATTATTTTTGCAGATGCCATGGTGGAGGAACTTCTTTGAGAATAATCTAACCGTTCAATTTATTCACCGGTCACTGGGAATCATCATTCTTCTTTTCTCATTTGCATTCTGGAAAACCGTCAGGCAACAATTTAACGGTATTCAAAAACGGGTGGCTTTCCAACTTTTTCTTATTACTCTACTTCAGGTTATTTTAGGAATATTCACGCTAATTTTACATATTCCTGTTTGGCTAGCCGTATCTCACCAGCTGGCAGCAGTTATTCTGTTCTTAGTATCTTTAAGGATGAACTGGATTTTTCTATTTTCGTCTCAATTAGATGTTGAATAGCATTCCTGATATCATTCTCTGGTCAGTGACGGCTTGCTTGATTGCCGTGCTTTGGTTTCCTGCAATTTATGGTAAATGGACCATCCCCATCGTACTTGCGATATCATTTAGCATTACAAGTTATCACAACTTGCATTTCCATCCTCATTATCAGGTATGGCTGTGCAATTTTACAGCCCTTTTTACATTGATTCTGGGAGTGAAGTTCTCACAACGACTATTCGACATTGTGTTCTATTTTGCCTGGACAGGAGATGTCTTTACCTTCATTGTGCCTGATAACCAAACATTACCTTCAGTGGATCAGTATCCGATTGTATGGGTGGCATACTGGTTAAAGCATATCGCTCCATTAGTGTACACAGTTTACTTAATTAAAGTAAAGGGACGTCAAATATCCAAAAACGGGATCATTTGGGCATTTGTAGGAATGGCTGCATATACATTAATGATGGCGGGGTACAATGTAATATTTAATCAGAACATTCTTGATCTGCAGGAACCAACTGTCAAGATTGAAGCGTATTTTGGTGCCTGGCCTTTGTATGTTTTTGTAAATATGACCATCTTGGCATTGTGGTATTATCTCATACACTCTGTAGGAAAACGACTTAAAATTATCCCATCAAGGAATCAATAACCCTTCGGAAAATCAATCGAAAATTCTCGTTAGAAAATTGACTACTTATCAGTATTCTTACGGATTTGTTTGAGCTCTTCCAACATCAATAAGAGCATTTGATCGTTATGAGTGGTGTCAGGAGTTGTGACGGTCCCACCTTTTGTGAACAATGATTTAATTTTTTCTCGTAATTCCAAATGTAGTTCTTCAAAATTAGTTAATCCGGACAAAATTCCTTCATAACCTGATGCAGATTGAGATTGACCTGCAGTTTGAATTTTTATCGTGGCAATCCCTAATATCCGATCATAAATTGAACGATGAAGCTGGAAATCTGTCACAGATCGGAAAGGAATATTCTGTTCAATTTTAGTCCAAATTCCTTTATTGATTGAAATGCGATCAACGCGGATACCGTATCTTAAATTGCTTATCCACATTTTTGTCAAAGGGATAGCAATAACCCATAATAATGCTAAAAGAATCAGGATCACATACCAAAAAACTGTTATTACTGAAAAATCTTCTCCGACAACAGAAACAACCAAATCAATCAAATAAGCAGCTATTAAAATGATTAATGTAAATGTTAGTAAAACAAATATTTGTTTGATGAATAATTTTTTACTAGGCTCTATAATTTTGTGCAAATCCATTCTCCTTTATCTGTGGTAAACAACCCGACTAAACAATACAAGACAAACTCATCATATTTTACAATAGACTCGAAAGTTAGAAAGATATTTCTTAAAAAGACTTTCGGATAAATTTACCAGTTTTTTATTGATAATCAAGAGTAATTATTTCAAAATGGTTACCCTAATGCAGAGGTAAATTTCTGCCCCTAATATGGAGTAAAAATTGCTTAAGAGGACACATAATTGTGGCGAATTGAGGTCGGCAAACCTGAATCAAGAAGTCGTTCTGAATGGATGGATTGCCAAACATCGAGATCATGGCGGACTTATTTTTATTGATATCAGAGATCGCTATGGTAAAACCCAAATCGTTTTCAATGTAGAATTGCAACCCGAATTATTTGAAATTGCAAAACGTCTGGGATTAGAAGATGTGATTGGGGTTCATGGAATCGTTATGAGCCGTCCTGAAGGGAATATTAATTCTCAAATGTCTACCGGTGATATTGATATCGAAGTGGATCAATTAATTGTTTACAATGAATCCGATCCACTACCGTTTGATGTGAATGATCGCACATCAGCAATGGAGGATCACCGTCTGAAATACCGGTATCTTGAGCTACGAACCGCTGAACTCCAAAATCATTTGTTATTAAGGCATAGAGCAGCAAAAGCAACCCGGGATTACCTGGATTCAAATGACTTTATAGAAATAGAAACTCCAGTTCTGATGAAATCAACACCGGAGGGGGCACGGGATTTTCTTGTTCCCAGTAGAATACACAAACACAAATTTTACGCACTACCTCAATCTCCACAAACCTACAAACAACTTTTAATGGTGTCGGGTTTTGATAAGTACTATCAAATTGTTAAATGTTTTAGAGATGAAGATTTTCGTGCTGACCGTCAACCAGAATTTACCCAGATTGATCTGGAGATGTCCTTTATCAAACAAGAAGACGTGATTGATTTAGGCACTGATCTTGTAAAATTTATTTGGAAATCTGTTCTTGATGTTGATTTGCCACAAGTATTTCCCACGCTTCCTTATCACGAAGCCCTGGAAACGTACGGCAGTGATAAACCGGATATCAGATTTGAGATGAAATTAATGGAATTTGCCCATTTTGTGGAGCAATCTGAGTTTAACGCATTCAAAAATGTTCTCGCTGCAGGTGGACGGGTAAAGGCTATAGTTTGTCCAAATGGGAAAAATTACAGCCGGAAGACCATTGATGAATTAACTGGATACGTGAAGACATATTTTAGCGCAAAAGGCCTTGCATGGATGAAAATATCTGGTGATACACTGGAAGGTGGTATCAGTAAGTTTTTCACTGAAGAGCTTCAGAGAAAAATTATTTCTGAATATGAGGCCAATGATGGAGATATTATATTTATCATTGGCGACGATCCACAAGTGGTATTCTCTGCATTGGGTGCACTTCGTCTGGAATTAGGAAAACGTGAAAATTTGATTAAACCTGGTTCCTGGGCGCCATTGTGGGTAACAGATTTCCCTCTGGTAGAATGGAATTCAGATTCAAATCGATGGGACGCACTCCATCATCCATTTACGTCTCCAAATTTTGAAGATATTCATTTACTCGACGCGGAGCCAGGTAATTGCCGGTCATTAGCGTACGATGTGGTGATGAATGGGTACGAATTGGGAGGAGGATCAATCCGTATTCACGACACAAATCTTCAACAAAAGGTTTTTGGTTTGCTCGGAATAAGTACAGCTGAAGCTGAAGAAAAATTTGGTTTTCTTTTGAACGCCTTCCGTTTTGGTGCACCTCCACATGGCGGTATGGCATTCGGATTTGATAGAATTGTAATGCTATTGGTAGGATCTTCGCAAATTCGGGATGTTATTGCATTCCCAAAGACCACCTCTGCTGCGTCGCTAATGGACAATTCTCCTTCACTAGTTGATCAACAGCAACTTGATGAACTTGGATTATTACTTAAAGGTTAACGCTAGTTTTAACGGAGTATTTTTAGATTATTCAAATAATTCTTGTTGCCGATCAAATAAAATCGTTATCCAGCCTAATTAGTGATAAATTTTACTTGGATTAAATCAATTTTTATTAAATTAGACCCTCTTTAAGATGGTGTTCACAAGAGATCTATTTCATTTATTAACCATATAATATGCAATTTATAAGTAAATTCGTTTCAGCTTTACTAATCCTCTCAGGTTTTTTTACAAATTTGGGTGCAGTAAATATCGTTAATTATGGAAATACCATTTTTAGCGAAGCCATTTCACCCGGGAACGCTTCTCTTGGAGGTGCTTCTTCTTTTATCGATCCAATACCTGGTGGATTTTTATTAAATCCAGCTAACCATTTTTCCCATGAGCCAAATATCCTGTTTTCTTACCGGAACATATTCTCTGGTATGGGAGTTTCTCGCACAATTAATTATTCTTGGTCGGGACAACGGTACAATTATGCAGTAGGACTCATGCAAAGAGTCATACCTGAAATTTCAAATACTTCTGATGCACTGGCTTATTGGGACTCAAACGGGCCACATTTGGACTATGCTAAAATTTCAAAATTTGATGACAAAACCTATGGTCTTTTTCTGTCCGGAGCAATGATGATCACATCGGATATTTCAATCGGAATGACGGTAAAACCGATGATCCATAAAATTGATCAATCTTCAGCATGGGGTGCTGGCATTGACGCTGGAGTTGTGTATCGGAAAAATACTAACTTGGGCCTCGGACTCAGTATTCGGAATATCCTGCCATTCATAAAAAAATGGAATACAGGAAATCTTGAGGTTATTTTACCAGAAATATCAGGGGATTTAAGCTACAGATATAAAAAAGCCCAACTCCATACAGGTGTATCTACACATTTTACCGGATCATCTTTGAGTAAAAACGATAACAATTATCTGATTGGGATACAGTATTCGATTTACCAAAATATTATAGCAAAAGCCGGATCCTCTCGAACCGTACCATTGTCACTAGGATTTGCTCTTAATATAAATAAATATCACGTAGATTATGTTTGTTTAGTCGATGATGGGACGGAAAATACTCCTCTTAGTCATGGAGTCAGTATTTGGATGGAACTGGATAATATTCTTGCAGGAATGGACAGGTTGGATCCGTGAATCTCTCGATACATTATTGTCAATACGCCAAGCTCAAATTATTATTTAACGATCTGAAGTGTAATAATATTTTATCATTTTATAGGTGGTTGTAATGTTATTGAGTATGACAGGATTTGGACGTGGTGAAGTATCTGATGAACAATTAGCACTCACCATAGAGTTAAAATCTCTGAACAGCAGGTATTTTGAGTTTGTTTCGAAATTTCCATCATTCTTGAATTCATTCGAGGATGAAGTAGGTAAATTGATTAAAAATGAGTGCAGTCGTGGAAGAGTATCTATAAATATCCAGTATGAATTTTTAGATTCTTCTAACCATGATCCCGATATTAATTGGAATTTAGCTGAAAAATATAAGAAATTGATCAGTCAACTATCAGAAAAAGTGGACGCGAATCATCCCGTTTCTGCTGAAGTTTATTTAAATTTCCCCGATGTGTTGAAGAGCAAATCAACCGTAGATGAAAAGAAGGTTCGGGTGTTGATGATCAAAGGAGTAAAAGTTGCTCTAAGGAAGTTATTTAAAATGAGGGTAGCAGAGGGAAGAAATCTGCGTACAGATATTGAGAATCGTATTAATATTATTACAGATAAAATGAACACAATTAGTACTTTAGATAAAAATCTAAAGGTTAATAGAACTGAAAATTATAAAGAAAAAGTCCGACAAATCGTTGATAACCTGAATTTGGATGAATCGAGAATAATCCAGGAAGTAGCAATTCTGTCCGAAAAAAGAGACGTGACAGAAGAGATGGTTCGTATGTCAAGTCACATTGCTCTATTCAAGTCGTACTTTGAACAATCGGAACCAGTGGGAAGGCGAATGGGATTTTTACTTCAGGAAATGGGACGAGAAGTCAACACTATTGGTGCCAAAACAGATAGTTTTGGAGTCAGTCATATTATTGTAGATATTAAGGATGAACTTGAAAAAATTAGAGAACAGGTACAAAACATATTATGAGTAAAGGTCTATTAGTAGTTATATCAGCCCCATCCGGCACTGGAAAAACGACAATTTGCAATAAGCTTCTCAAGAAAAATCCAGACTGGAAATTTTCTATTTCTGCCACTACGCGGGTAATGAGAGAGGGGGAGATTGACGGAAAAAATTATATCTTCATGGATATTGATAAATTTGAACACTATGCTAAATTCGGCGACTTCGTTGAATGGGAGTGGGTTCATGGAAATAAGTATGGAACACTGATCAGTCCGTTGGAGGATGCGCTGGAAAAGGGAGATATATTATTGTTGGATGTTGATGTAAAGGGAAGCCAAAGCATCATTGAAGAATTTCCCGATGAAACGATTTCCTTTTTCATTGAACCCCCTGGAGAAACGTTGCCTGAACAAATTGAAATATTGGAAGAACGGCTGACCAAACGGGGTAATGAGTCTGCAACACTTGTAAGACGAAGATTGAAACGATTATCCCTTGAAATGGAATTCAAAGACAAGTTTAACCACGCAATCATCAACGCAGATGTTGATAAGGCAACAGAAGAAATTGAAACAATAATAAAGGAAAAAAATAAATGAAATTAAAGGCAATCCCTTTTAGCGAAATATCTAAACAATCTTCAAACATTTATAAAAATGTTGTTGTAGCTTCTCGTCGGGCGAAGCAGGTCATCACTGACAGAGTAGCAACACGAAAACCATATGAAGATATTGCCGATGAAGATTATCCCTTTAACGAAGAGATAATTCAGGAAGAATATATTGAACTTGAAAAACCTATCGTTGTTGCTGTTGAAGAGTTGTTAAGGGGAGAACTTGAATGGTTTGATAAACTCCCTGAAGAAATTAAAATTTAAAAATAACTTATGCTGTGGGCGATGCATCTGAAGTATTCCGTTATTTGAAAATCCAACAGGAGTTGTATGGAGATACTATTTATGTTGCATCCGATAAAAAGAAAAAATATATTGCAGAAAACGAAGTGAATGATGATCATCCATTACTCGATTACTTTACACAAATACAAGACTGTCAAAAGTGTGAACTGGGCAAGTCCAGAACCAGTTTTGTTTTTGGAGTAGGGAACCCCAATGCGGATATTGTATTTGTAGGTGAGGCACCCGGAAAAGATGAAGACTTACAGGGCATTCCTTTTGTCGGCAGAGCAGGAAAATTATTAGATAAAATCCTGCTGGCAATTCAACTCACCAGAGATGATATTTATATTCTCAATGTTCTAAAATGCAGACCACCCAACAATAGAGACCCCCTTCCATCAGAAGTTGAATTATGTGAAACATACCTCAAACGACAGTTGGAGATCATTCAACCAAAACTGATCGTGTGTCTTGGGAGAGTTTCAGGGAAAACACTCCTGCGATTAGATCTTCCTTTAGGAAAGATGCGAGAAAATGTTTATTCCTACAATGGCATTGATACTATTGTAACGTACCATCCTGCCGCGCTATTGAGAAATTCTAATTTTAAAAAACCAACTTGGGATGATTTTCAGAAAATCAGAGACCATTATTTAACCGGAAGCTAAAATGGCAGAACAACCCAAAGAAACTTCACTGAGACTCCCTCCTCAATCCACTGAAGCCGAACAAGCGGTTTTAGGATGCATGTTAATTGACAACGAAGCGGTACCTCGAGTCATGCATTATCTGGAACCAGATAGCTTTTACAAGCCTGCGCACTCACGGATTTTTGAATGCATGATTACCTTGTTTGATAAAACCGATAAAATTGATACCATAACGGTCCTTGATCAGTTGAAAAAAAGCGGGCATCTGGATTCTGTCGGCGGTGCATATTATATCACAGGTCTGTCAAATGAAGCACCTTCTGCTGAAAATGTGGAATATTATGCAAAGATCGTCCGGAATAAGTATGTCCTGCGAAAGTTGATAACCACAGCTGTTGAAATCTCATCACTGGCATACGGTGGTCAGGATGAAGTATCCGACATTCTTGATAAGGTAGAGCAAACCGTTTTCACCTTAGGGCAGCATGCTTTTCAGGGTTCATTTGTCAAAATTGAGGATCTCATTCATGATGTGATGGATAAGATCGATTCCCAGGAAAAAGGCGGACTGATCGGCATATCCAGTGGTATCACAGGCTTGGATTCATTATTATCAGGATTTCAAAAATCAGATTTGATTATTTTAGCAGGTCGACCGTCTATGGGTAAAACTGCCCTCGCACTAACGATGGCAAGGAATGCCTCGGTGGATTATGGATATTCTGTTGGTTTTTTCAGTCTTGAAATGTCCAATATCCAATTAGCAGAACGATTGATCACAGCTGAAGCAAAAGTGGATGGCCATCTGATGAGAACCAACCGGTTACCCAAAACTGATTGGAGGAAATTATCCACTGCTGCTGATTCACTTTCCGACGTGAATATGTTTATCGATGATACACCCGGTATGAATATTATGGAAATCCGTGCAAAAGCCCGACGTATGAAAGCGGAAAAAAACATTGATATTCTGTTTGTGGATTATATCCAGTTGATATCTGGCTATGGGAGAATGGAGAACAGGCAGCAGGAGATTACCATGATCTCCAGATCATTAAAAGCGCTAGCAAAAGAATTAAATATTCCCATAATTGCACTTTCGCAGTTATCCCGAAACGTTGAAAGCAGAACGACAGGTGAGCACAGACCGATCATGTCTGACCTTCGTGAAAGTGGCGCTATAGAGCAGGATGCGGATGTTATTTTATTTGTTTACCGAAAATTTGTCTATACTAAAAATACCGAAGATAGTGGTGTAGGTGAAGTTATAGTATCGAAACACAGAAACGGACCAACCGGTGTAGTAGGCGTGGCTTTCGTTGATAAATACGCATGGTTTGGCAATCTGGATACATATATGGATCAGTTTTCTGAACAAGAATATATGTAGTTAAATGGTACTAAGCGCCTTAAAACAATTCATTCCACGTGCTTCTGATCCATATCCAAAAGGGATAATGGCGATTCTGAATAAGTTTGAAGCGAGAAGTCTGGATGATCCAGGTATCTCATTGCTGAAAAAAGCATATGAGTATGGTGAAAAGGCACATAAGGGGCAAAAAAGACGATCTGGAGAACCCTATTTTATACACTGTATTCAAGTAGCAGAAACGCTTTCAGAATGGAATTGCGATAATGATACCATCGCTGCCGGAATCCTTCACGATACTATCGAAGACACAGACATAACCAAAGAAGACATTGCCAGTGAATTCAATCCGACTATTGCAGAACTTGTTTGGGGAGTTTCAAAATTATCCGGGATCAAATTTAACAGCCGTCAGCAAAAGCAAGCAGAAAACTTTATGCGGTTGTTCCTCAATGTTGCAGATGATATTCGCGTAATCATCATAAAATTTGCAGATCGACTGCATAACATGAAAACCCTCAACCATTTACCCTTGCTAAAACAGCAGAGAATCGCCAGAGAAACCCGTGATGTATTTGCACCACTTGCTCACCGTTTGGGTATGGGCAGACTAAAGAGTGAGTTCGAAGACCTATGTTTGGGTGTTATCGATCCTGATGGATTTAAGCACCTCGAGAAAAAAGTAAACACTACCAAAACTCAACGAGAAAAATACATAGACGAATTTATCAAGCCCATAAATGAGCAACTCGCCAAAGACAATGTAAATATCGAAATTTTCGGAAGAGCAAAGCATTATTATTCTATTTACCGGAAAATGAAAACCAGAGGTAAGTTATTTGAAGATATTTTTGATTTGTTGGCAATCCGGATTATTGTAGACAAGGTTGAAGATTGTTACATGGTATTGGGGCATATCCATCAGTTATACAAACCTCTAATAGAAAGATTCAAAGATTACATTTCCACACCCAAAATCAACGGGTATCAATCTCTTCACACAACCGTATTTGGAAAACAGGGGAGACTTGTTGAAGTCCAGATAAGAACAAAAAGTATGGATCGAATTGCTGAGGTTGGCGTGGCAGCGCACTGGGTTTACAAAGAAAAAGGATCTGTGAAATCCCCTGATGAAGATTATAATAAACAGGTTGAATGGCTCCGAGAGTTGGTGGATGTTCTTCAAAGTGAAGATAAAAATCCGGAAGAATTTTTTAATTTATTGAAAATTGATCTCTTTCAGGAGGAAATTTTTATATTTTCCCCGAAAGGTGATTTATTCAGACTTGCTATTGGTTCAACCCCTGTTGACTTTGCATTTAACGTCCACACGCAGGTGGGTATTCATTGTATTGGTGCAAAGGTGAACGGGAAAATGGTACCGCTGAACACGGAACTACATAACAGTGATACCGTGGAAATTCTTACGTCTCCCAATCATCATCCCAGCATGGCATGGTTGAAGTTTGTAAAAACGGGGAAAGCTCAGTCCATCATCAAACGATGGTACAATAAAGAAGAGTTCCAGCGAAGCGTTGCTCTGGGAAAAGAAATGCTGGACAAAACACTTCGAAGACTTAAAAAAAGCTCACTGATCAAAGAGATCCAAAAAGACCCGGAAACTGCCGGATATCCAAATCTCGAAGCGTTGTATTCGGTGGTTGGCAGAGGGCAACTGACAATTCGGAAGTTGCTTGAAAAGTACATCCCTGAAGAGATGGAATTATCAAGTATACCCACAGCTGAAACCCTCACAGAACGTTTTATCAGCCGAGCAAGAGGAGTATCGAAGGGTATTCTGGTGGATGGTATAGAAAACGCTATGCTCAATTTCGGAAAATGTTGCAATCCCATACCGGGAGATGACATTGTAGGATTCGTTACCCGTGGAAGGGGCGTTTCGGTTCATAAAAGCGATTGCCGGAATTTACCAGTTTCAGAATCTGAAGAAAGAATTATCCCGGTGGAGTGGAATACGAGCCGTAATCAATCTTTCATCGCCAGACTAAAAATCACTGCAGAGGATAGAAAACAATTATTACGGGATGTGGCTGAAAAGCTGGGACTTTTGGATATCAATATTGTCAACCTGGAGTTTTCAGCAAGTGAAGGTATCGCAACGGGGAATCTTATCATACAGGTACGAGATACTCGCCAATATGATAAAATCAAAAGAAATCTCAAATCAATTAAAGGGATTATTCATTTAGAGAGGAAATAAAATGAATACGTATACAAGAATGGACATCATTAGGGATGTTTCAGAAAAATTAGACATCCCGGAAGTCAAAATGAAAAAAATACTGGATTCCATCCTGAACTCGATGGTGGAAATTCTGACCAAACCCTCCAGTAATACTCGAATTGAATTAAGAAACTTTGGTGTGTTTGAAGTCAAACCAACCAAAGCCAAGCCAAGGGCAAGAAATCCCAGAACGAACAAGGAAGTCTATGTACCTCCACACAGAAAAATTCATTTCAGACCCGGTAAATCAATCAGGGACGTTATTCTTCAGGAATGGATAGACAAATAATTGGGCCGATTGCTGGGTATCGACTATGGGACGCGCAGAATCGGGATTGCAGTATCTGATCCACTCAAGATTATTGCATCACCTCATTCTGTTATAGACAGAAAAAAGACCCCAGATTACCTATCCGCTCTAAAAGAATTAATTATCTCCCTTGAGATCGAATCAATTGTGGTAGGCTTACCCTATAACATGAAGGGGAAAGCATCCGCTCAAACCAATAGCGTACTGGAATTTATTTCTGAAATCCGCGAAAAACTGAAGTTAGATATCCAGACTACAGATGAACGGTTGAGCAGTAAATCCGCCGAGGATACCCTTAAATTTAAAGGGATCAGTAGCAGTCGAAACCGAGGCGAAGTTGACAAAACTGCAGCGGCTATTATCCTCCAGGAATTTCTTGATACTCAGCGATAAATATCAAAATAATTCACCCGGCATTTTGCCCTCAAATCTATTAAACGCAGACAACGATACTAACTTTAATGCATAAACACGGATACAGGAATGCTCTCATTTCCGGTATGCTCATGGGGCTGGCGCAACAACCTTTGGGTATCGGGTTTATTGCATGGTTCGGGTTAATCCCCTGGATAAAATCCTTCCAACATCATAAAACGCCCCGAAATTGGATTATTTCCTTTTTCATATGGGGATGCGCCTATCATCTGACCACCATTTTCTGGCTGGCATTTAATATTGGAACGCATCCGGTGGTGGCTGTGATATCCATGCTGGCTACCGTTGTATTTCTTTCAGTTATGATTTTACCATCTGCACTATTTATGTATTTCGTCAGGGTACGGACAGTTAACTACTTGTGGATTTTTCCCCTGGTTTGGGTGGGACTGGAATACTTTCGAACATGGGGATCGCTGGCATTTCCATGGGTATCGTTCGCAAATACACAAACGCAGTTTTTATTGCCTATCCAAAATGCAGAGATCACTGGGATTTATGGTATATCATTTTGGGTCGTGATGGTGAATGTGTTGATTTATTTTTCGTATTCTCATGGACCAAAATTCAGAGCATTGAGTATTGCATTCTTCTTGCTCCCATGGGTTACCGGAATGTTTTTATATCCCGAAGAAAGTACGGATTTAGATTCTCTGAACGTCGCTGTGGTTCAACCCAATATCCCACTCTCTGAAAAATGGGACAATGATCTGGTGTCTTATCATGTCAATCATCTGATTGAACTTTCTCTACCAGCCATTAAAGACAACGTTGATCTTATTGTCTGGCCGGAAACTGCACCACCTGTATTTCTGTTGAAATCCGGGAAACATTATTTACGACGAATCCAAAAACAGTTGGAAGATTCAGAAACTGCCATTTTAACGGGCGTACCTCATTATGATCAAATAGATAAAAAAATTGAGTCTTACAATTCTGTCGTCATGTTCAATTCTACTGATGTGCTGGATGTGTACAAAAAAATCCAGTTGGTACCCATGGCAGAATATGTCCCTCTTTCGGGAGTATTTCCTTCATTGAAAGAATTGAATTTCGGACAGGCTAATTTTACACGAGGGGACACATTTACCACATTCCCTTTGAAAAGTTGGGAGGTGGGTTCGGTGATCTGTTTCGAATCTACAATACCTCAATTGTTTCGTAGCTTTATTCGTGAAGGGGCTGACGTCATGGTCATCGTCACGAATGATGGATGGTATGAAACCGCACCCGAACCTCAACAGCATGCGAAACAGGCAATTTTCAGAGCCATCGAAACTAGAAAGCCGATAATCCGGTGCGCCAACACAGGGATATCTATGATCGTTGAACCTTCCGGGAACATTCGGACATCAAGCCGATTGAACGAAGAAATTGTGCTACGATCTCAAATTCAACCAAACACATATGTTTCATTTTATACTCAATGGGGTGATCTATTCGCCCAAATTATTATGGTAGTATTAATTGGGACATTCTTATTTTTAGTAGGACGAAAAAATTATGTATAAAATCATTTCCATCTTATTTTGTGTAAATATGTTGTTCCCCGCAGATTTTGCGGCGGCGAAATCGGCTATTCTTCCCGGATGGGGTGAGTACAGCTTGGGACAAACCCAGCGTGCAAAAGGATTCTTTTTACGTGAAAGTCTGATCTGGCTGACCTACCTCGGGGGAAATCAAGTTCATTCATGGTACAAGGATGATTATTTTGCTTATGCCAACCAGCATGCAGGTGTATCCTTATCCGATAAATCGTATCAATACAGCGTGGATATCGGTAATTACGACGATTTCTACACATTCAATAGTGCAAAGGATCGTCGGAGAGAGGTGCAACTGAAGTATCCTGAAGGCGAGGGATATGAATGGGATTGGGATTCAGATGGGAACCGGAAAAAATACGACGATATGCGAATTACCAGCGCTACGGCTGAAAAAGTTGTGTCCTTTGCTGTGGGTGCAATGGTTGTACACAGATTGGTGTCCCTGTTTGATATTCTCTACTTAAAAAGAAATCCCGATATGCAGTTGTCTTCAGCGCTTATCCCTTTAGGTTCGGAAGCCGTCGAACTCAGAATTTCCCTACACTTCTAATCACAGGATTCGTTGGATACCAGTGGTGAAGAATGATAAATTTCCCGCCCTTGAAATTACCTAAAAATTATCATATGCCCCGGTAGCTCATTCCCGACGCTCGTCTTTCAGACTTCAGTCGGGACTATCGCAAGTGTACCGGTGGTGAATGATGGTAAGTGTGATTTATAGATGATTCTTGAAATAATATAAAACTATGCCCCGGTAGCTCATTCCCGACGTTCGTCTTACAGACTTCAGTCGGGACTTTCGCAAGTGCACCGGTGGTGAATGATGGTAAGTGTGATTTATCGTTGATTCTTGAAATAATATAAAACTATGCCCCGGTAGCTCATTCCCGACGTTCGTCTTAC